>WJMC01000001.1 GCA_014728145.1 Candidatus Zixiibacteriota bacterium
CGAACTTTATATATAATGAAAGTGACTCTACCCTTTAACGCTCATAACGGCACCCGGCCGGTGTCTGTGTACCCGGTTTTTTTGTGCCTCATTGGTAGCTCCCGGATGGCAAACGGATTTGCGAGATATTTTAATCTGCTTCTGGCAGTGACTGTGGCAGTCGGCCTGTGCTCAACAACAGGGCTATCCGCCGAATTGCTCTATGATCATATGGAAGTCATTGCCCAAACCCAAAATTCCATTACAGTAAAATATTCTCTCGACGAGAACGCCCTGCTGGCAACTGCCGATAACGGGTCTGTAAGTCATATCCATGGAGCGAATTATATCGAATTCGACAGTTCGTCGTTGATTCCGGTCAGCCCGCTTTTAATCGGGGTTCCGGCTAATTCATCGGTCTCCTGGGAAATCCTCGAAACAGAATGGCATCAGGATTTGACTTATTTCGATAACAGCCTGGTGGGATCGACAGAAACGGTCGAGCTTCGACCACAGACCAAAATCCGATCCCAGACGATTCAACCGATAAATATTTACCCGCTGGTTAACAGCGCGGGCGGGGCTCGTCTTGTGCGCTCGCTTGTTCTCAGGATCACGATCGAGTCCCGGCAATCTGCCACAGCGAGGCAGGCTTTTGTTGACGAGGGCAGTTTTGAGAAACTGCTTTCCGGCCTGTTGATAAATTACCAGCAGGCGAGAGGGTGGAGAACTCGAGCAGATGAAGCGATCTCACTTGAAGCGCAGGACAATGTCTTTGGCCAGTACTCGAACTGGATCAAAATCGAGGTCAACAGCTCCGGTATTTACCAGGTGACAGCTTCCCAGTTAACCTCTGCCGGTATCGATCTTGCTGAAATCGATCCGCGTAACTTCCGTCTTTTCTGGGGTGGTGGCAAACCGTTGCCGGTCTCGCCCGAAAAACCCCGTCCGGAGTTGAACCAAATGGCTGTCTATGTCAGTGGTGAATCCGACGGCAGTTTTGATGCAGGCGATAAACTGGTATTCTATGCTCCGGGACCGGGCTATCCATATTTTGATCAGTCTGAAGGTGAGATGCTGTATTCAAAACATCCCTATACTTATTTCAACGTCTACTATTTAACTTATGATCCCGATGCAACCGCCCCCCTGCGTATGGACACGGTTCCATGCGTTCCCGATGGTTCTGGGACCGAAGTGGTTACTTATAACGACTTCAAACGATTCGAGCAGGATCTTTTCCTGTCGGAGTACCGTGGGCATCTGTATAACTACTACAGCTGGTACTGGATCGATGATGATGATCTCGAGCAATTCATCAATCTCGAAAATATCGATGTTACCGCCACGAATCGCGTGACAATCGGTTACATCGGTTCAAGCCCGTCGGTTTTCGTCAACGGTTTTGAAGCCGAGACCGAGTATGTCAGCGATTACCGGGGTGTGGCGACTTTTGCCAGCAATGCTTTTTCCAATGGTTCCAATCGGATTTCCATTCAAATCGATGGTAATATCCGCGACGATCATCTACTCGACTATATAGATATTGAATATGCTCGTTATTTGCGTATGCCTCAGAGCGGTAACTATCTTTTCTATGGTCGTCGCTTTCCGGGCAGTTTCAAGTATGTAATTGAAAACATTTCTACTTCCGCCGGTTACCTGCTCCTGGATGTCAGCGATATGCACGCTCAGAAAGTGCTGAGTGGATTCGATGTAAACCAGGCAGAGAACCTCCTCGAATTTAAGGTTGACAATCAAACCGGCGCGTTCAGCCGCTACGCTATTGCGGATGGTTCGGCATTGCTGGACCCGGTCGCGTTGACGAAGGTAGATGTCGCTGACCTTAAGAATCCGGCCGCCAGTTACGATATAATAGTGGTTGCGCCGGAAGAATTCATGTCCGCCTTCGAAAGCTATCGGGATATGCGCGAGGCGGAAGGGTTCAATGTGTTCTTGGCTGAAATCGAGGATGTTTACGCTACCTTCTCGGGCGGTATGATCGACCCGGTCGCGATCCGTGATTTTCTCAAGTATGCGTTCGAAAACTGGCCTGCGCCTAAACCTGGTTTCGTGATACTGGGTGGCGACGGTACATATGATTTCTTGAATTTAAAGAGCACGACGCAGAATTATGTCCCGCCATATATTGTGGCCGAGGACAGCACCAACTCCGATGAGAACTATGTCCTGTTCCATTCCGACAAATGGCTCGATTCGGATTCAACTTATCCCGCTGACCGCGGTGTCGACATGATTATTTCACGCTGGCCGGTCAGGTCCTCGGCGGAGGTCGCCCAGTACACGGCCAAATTGTCCGATTATGTTTCCGGTCAGTTCAATGGAAGCTGGCAGAACCGGATTACATTTGTGGCCGATGATGAACTCAAAAATAATGCTTCGCCTCTCTCTGAGAGAATTCATACGATCCAGTCCGAACAGCTGGCCAACGCTTTTACGCCCTCGAGGTATAATCGAAACAAGATATACCTGATCGAGTATCCGCTCGATTCGCGCGGGGAGAAGCCGGGTGCCAAGGCCGACTTGATCGAGTCGATCAACGAAGGCACCGCGCTCGTGAATTATATCGGCCACGGCAATCCCAGGGTCTGGACTGATGAGCATATCTTCCGCAATGAGGATATCTCGTCACTTTCTAATCGCGACAAGCTGCCGGTGATATTCACCGCTTCCTGTTCTATTGGAGAATTCGACAGCCCCTACTCCGAGGGCATGGCTGAATTATTGTTCCGTGCGGTCGATGGTGGTGCGATAGCAGTGGTTGCCGCTACTCGCCTGGTATTCAGCCGGCAGAACTTTGACTACAATTCAATGGCTTTCAATGTCATCTTCTCGGGTGAGGATTACACCCTGGCCGAGGAGGTCTATGTCGCCAAACTGTTGCGCCAGATTCAGTCGGGCCCTAAGGAAAATGATCGCAAATATGTGATGTTCGGCGATCCACTGATGAAAATCAAATTTCCACGGTACAATATTCGTTTCAACTCGGACGATCTTGATTCCCTGTCGGCTTTACAGTTGGTCACGATCAACGGAACTGTCGAAGATGATGGCGGATTGCTTGTCGGAGATTTCGACGGTGAGGTGGAAGTATCAGTGTACGACAATCAGCAGGATAAAATATATCAATTGACCGGTGTTGACGACGAATATAATATCAATTACACCAGTCCCGGGGCCAGGCTTTTCCGGGGCATGACGACAGCTTCGGGCGGTGAGTTCGAGCTCCGGTTCGTTGTGCCCAAGGATATCTCCTACGGTGGAGAAAACGCTCGTGTCTCTGCGTTCGCTATTTCCGACTTGGGTGGCACTGGCGCTTCAGGAGCACTCGATTCGATCGTGATTTCCGGATCTGCGGGAGAAATAACGGATACGCTGGCTCCCGAGATTGAAGTCCTCAGGCAGGATCAATCCCTGACAGGTAACACTCTTCTCAGGCCGGGCGATCAGCTGACCATCGAGCTTTTTGATAGTTCGGGAATTAATCTATCGGGCGAAGTCGGCCACCGGATCGAAGTCAGTTTTAATGATGACCCCAAGTATATGTTTGATTTGACAGATGAATTTATTTATAATCCCGGATCATATCAGAAAGGGGAGGTTGTGTTCACCGTGCCCGATATCGACAACGGGAGCTATTCACTCAAAATCAAGGCCTGGGATTCTGCCAATAATTCAGCCCTGAAACAGTACGATATCTCGATCGGTGCTCTGCAGGGCCAGTCCATACTCGACCTCTTCAATGTGCCCAATCCGTTTGTGCTCAAAACCCAGTTTGTCTACGAACTCTCTTTCGAGGCTGATCAGGTTGCGCTCGAGGTATTCACGCTGGGTGGCAGAAAGATTCATACCATAAAAAATTTACCTGGACGAATTGGCGAAAACATTACTGATTTTTACAACGGCACCGACCGCTATGGAGACAAACTCGCTAATGGCATTTATATATATAAACTAAGTGTTACCGGAAGCGGATCATCGGCCGATAAAACGGTAGAGAAATTCGGAAAATTTGTAATCTTAAGATAGACCTTGTGGAGGCCCGAAAATGAAAAAAATCATTATTTTAACTATTGCCATGCTGATCCTGGTATCATCTGCCAGCCAGCTTCAAGCCGGCGTTTCCGACGCGGCGGTCCTGTTTTTGCGTATTGCCGCAGGCGCACGCGCGGCCGGTATGGGTGAGGCTTTTGTGGCGGTCGCTGATGATGCCACGACTACGCACTGGAACCCTGCTGGTTTGGGGATGTATCCGCTTTCAAGCGAGTACCATACCTACAAACTCGGTTTCAATCCACATATAGTCAATTTGGCTGAAAAGATTATTCGGGACAAAGTCGACCCGGATTTTGAGGAACGCTACCGTGAATTCGTGTTCAAAGCTGACGGTATCTACCGTGACTTCGGAGACAGCATGGTTTCCTATGAGTACCATGAGCTCGACAAAAACCTTTCAGTCCTGAATTATGTCGTCAACAATGTCTCCTCGGATGAGCGTGAGACGCTCAAGAGGGCTGTCCGGGAGGTGGCTTTTGCCAATACCGGAGCTACCTTTGAGCAGATCAATGAACTCAGGTTGAAAATGCTTGAGTATACAGACGAGAGCGAACTTCGCTCCGAAATAAATCGTGAGTTTGAGACCCTGATTGCCGCCTGGCAGGAGCATCGGATCACCGGCGAATCGATCGAATTTCTGCGGGAAAAAGTAAACTTTACTCTTGAAGATAAGCAGTTGACCGCTCCTGATTTTTCCTCGATACAGGCGGTAATGATAAGAATAGATCAGCAACTGCGAACAGATTCAATCAAGGTGCCCTACAGCCTGCTGTTTTCTTACTGGAAAGATTTTGCTTCTCCCTGGCGGAAACAGCTCAAAGAGGTCGCCCTGGTCGAGAATGGCATCCCGGAAAGCAACTATAAAAAATACGATATTTGGGGTATCTCCTCGGAAGGTCTGATTCATTTCGACGGTCAGGACTGGCTCAATGGTATTGAATACCGACCCAAGAGCAGTACTACTATTGATGAAGTGATTTACAATCAAATCGGGCTTGAGGAATCCGAACTTCTGGATCAAAAAAAGATGGAACTGGCTGACTTCAACAGCTCGGTTAAATGGGACCGACTCAATGAAGTATTTGATAGCCTGAGCGCTACGATACCGGAGGACAGCCTCGGTGAACTGCGTGACGCGCTCGAGCAGGTGCGCGGTTTCTGGCGGGACATGACCGCCGACCAGGAACGTTTGTCTTCCTTCTTAAGAGAGATCGAATCCACCCTCGAGGGTGATTCACTGACAACCGAGGATTATGATCGCTTTCTGTTTCTGGCCGCCAGGATAGACCGCCGTCGTTTGCCCGATGAGATCATCATCCCGTTTTCGATGGTGCTCGAGAGCGAACCGACCAGCGTGGCCGGCACCGGGAAATATCTATGGGTCGGCACTGTCGACGGACTCTTTCGCTACGAGGTCAAAAAGCAGTACTGGCGCAAGTACACGGTCAATGATGGGTTGCCTTCAAACAATGTAAAGTCCTTGTCATCTCCTGATAACTCCAGCCTGTGGATTGCTACAACTAAAGGAGCGGCTTTGTACAGCCGTGAAAAATGGACTCCCTATGCCGCAGAAGCCGGAATCAACGATTCCACATTGTACCTGATCTATGCCGCCTCCAGCAAAAATGTCTGGCTGGTCGGCGAAAAGGATATGTATCACTTCAATGGCGAAGCCTGGAATGATTCTTACGTCTATGAGACTGCGGTCAACGACAGTGTCGGGAGCGTCATCCGCGATTTCATCGGTTTTTCCGATCGCACCTGGTTTTCGAATCGCGAGACCATGATGGAATACCGAATTCCCAATGAAGGTGGATTGATTGACCCTGGCACCGAGATCGAGTTGCCGTACTCCTTCCTGTTAAATCACCGCATCAACAGCCTGGCCTATGATTCCGATGATCGCCTCTGGCTCGGCACCGAGCAGGGGCTTAAGATCTTCCAGAAGGGCCGGACGACCTGTTTCGGCTACAAGCCTTATAGAGTCGCAGAGCAGATGGATGTCGAGGCTATCGCGGCTGATTTTCTGGGTACGGACAACCAGGCAAAAATCGATCAGCTCGCTCGCCGGATTCGTGATTATAACGGTTATGGAAGCAGCAACAAAGTTCCCGCCGGCGAAGTCGTCTATGTCTATAATAACTCGCTGGGAAGTGAAATCGGTCCGGTCGAGAACGAGGGTGGTCGAGTCTTTATCGGCACCCAGTTCGGGATGATCGTTTACGCCGGTGATAAATTCAATTATTTCTATGAGGAAGGTCTCGAGCGCCAGCAGGCGGTCGATATCGAGACCGAAGGCGGTGAAATCTGGTTTGTCACCCCGGGCAAAATAGTGATCTTTGCTGACGCCAAGTCGGAGATTACCGGTATGCACGCCAACTGGCTTCCGGAACTGGCCGATGACATCTATTATGAATTCCTTTCATACATCCACCATCTCGGACAGGAATGGGGCACGATCGGGTTGAGCGTCACCTTCCTGAGCTATGGTGAACTGGTGCGTTCAGATCCCTACGGTCGGATCATGGGCACGTTCAACTCATTCGATATGGCTGTGGGTTTATCCTACGGCAAGATGATGACCGGCAACCTTTCCGCCGGTATAACCGCCAAGTGGATTTATTCGCGCCTGTCAGACCAGGGTGCCGGTAACGAACTCGGTGAGGGAACCGGATCATCTCTGGGAATCGACCTGGGACTTCTCTATCGTCCCACCAAGCGTCTCAATCTGGGGGCGACAGTTACCAATCTCGGACCGGATATTTCCTATATCGACGCCGCCCAGTCGGATCCACTGCCTCGTAACCTGGCGCTCGGTTTCTCGTTTAAATTGATCGACAATCCCTACAATCGTCTCATGATTGTGGGTGAAGTTAACAAGATGCTGACCGGTCTGGATGACGGCTTCTCAGAAGAACTCAAGGAAGCTATCGAGAATGTCGGGTTCGAGTACTGGTACGGTTCCTTTATCGCTTTCCGTGCCGGTTACATCTACGACCAGGTAGGCGAGGTCAAGACACCGACTCTGGGTGTGGGACTGCAATACCGCGGTTTCCGTTTCGATTTTGCGTATATACCGTCATCGGATACGGTTCCGTTGGCCAACACAGTCAGGTTCTCACTGACTGGAAGAATATAGTATAGGAGGAGAGTTTTGCAGGTACGACTAACAATCAGATTCGCAATACTCATCTGCACCGGACTGTTGTACCTGGGAGGTATGACCGCGACGGCCGACGTGCTCTCGATCGATAACCTGACCAAGTTACCGGTCGAAGAACAACATGGCCATCATCATCACAGCGGATTCGAACACGCCGTCTCACAGCAGAATCTGCTCGGGCTCGAGCGGGATGCTAAATCCCTTCTGCCGGTGAGTTCGCTTTCGGCGCTCAATCCGAGAGTCCTGAAAATCTGCGCTATCAGGGTACAGTTCAAATACGAGGAGCCGGATGATCCCAATACCACCGGACGCGGTCACTTCGATTTTCGTGACTATGATACATTTGTGGCCGAGGAACGCCATGCGGTCGACCCGGCCCCGCATAACCGACGGTATTTCGGTAAACACATTGAAGCCCTGCACAATTACTGGTACACCGTGTCAGGGGGCAAGGTCATCCTGACTGGTGATGTCTATCCCCTGATTGATGACAGTGTTTACACGCTCGATCAGACTATGGGATTTTACGGTTCGCAGGAGCCCGCTAACGGCCTCGGGCAGTTTTTCTACGATGCCCTCAGGCTGGCTGACAAAGATGATGATATCAACTGGAATGAATATGATGTCTTCATGGTGTTTCATGCCGGAAGCGACCGCCAGAACGATCTCGGATTCCCGGAAACATCTTCCGATTTGTTCACCGGCTTTCTGATTATGGGGGCGCCGGTGCCGGTGGAGGACAGTACGATTGGTATCCTGGAGGGAATCGTGATGCCGGAGACCGTCTCACAGGACAACCGCGCAAATGCCTTAAACGCCGTGATGGCTCATGAATTTGGTCATCAGCTCGGCCTGGTCGACCTGTATGATACCCGTACATTTACAACTTTTATCGGCGATTATTCGCTGATGGACAACAATGGTTTCGGCACCGGAGTTGATCTCGGATTCGAGCGGACACGAACGATTTTAGGAACCATGCCGATCTATCCCGATGCCTGGTCGAGGGCATATCTCGGATTTGTCGATATCGAGGTAATCGAACCGGGTCAAAACTTCCCGCTCAAGGCAGCCGAACTCGATCCGGGGCCTGACAAAGTTTACAAGATCCCGATTTCCGAAAATGAATACTTCCTGATTGAAAATCGTCAGACCGACCTCGACGGTGATGGTGCCAACCTCAAAGCCGATATCGACACCGCCGGCGGAAACATCCCGACCGGCGTGATCCTCGGCCCGGCGCCAGGTTTCGTACCGCCCGGACAGTCAGCGCCACTGACCCGTGAATACGATTTCTTGATTCCAGGTTCCGGGATGGTGATCTGGCATGTCGATGAAACTGTTGCCTGGGATGATTACGATGCCGACGGTTTGAATAATTTCTATGACAACGACCTGCAGTGGTATTACTATGACCTGGTCGATACCGTTAATACCTGGAAATTCAGGCCGTTTCTGCGCCTGATCGAAGCTGACGGTATTATCGATTTCGGCGGAAATTACTACACAAATTTCGGTCGTCCGGAAGATCTTTTCCATGCCGGCAACAACAACCAATTCGGGCCGAACACAAATCCCTCGACACGCTCCAATACCGGCGCGTATACCGGTATCGATATCTACGATATCACTGCCAGCGATACTTTGATGTATTTTGATTACGAACACGAGATCAAGCTGGCCGGGTGGCCCCGGCATACCGACAGCTCTATGTATCCACCGGTTCTCTACGATGTCGATGGTGACCAGGTTGATGAGGTGTTTGTTTCGGGCCAGAGGTATATACTGGCATTTAAGGCCAACGGTGATTTCCTGTTTGAACCGACAACCGGGTCGTATATAATCTCCAGTCGCCGGGCGCTACCCCCGGGACCGCTTTCCGACCCGATTCATACCGATACACTGCGGGCGATCGGGATGGTAGATTCCGGTGATGTCATCACCACACCGCCGACAGTCGCTGATCTGGATGGCGATGGTGTGGCTGAGGTCGCTGTCGGCAGTGAACAGGGCAAGATTTATCTCTGGAGCCTGAGCGATAGTGATGGCGATGGATTTGTCGAAAAGCTCGCCGAGATCGAGTTTTCTGCTTATGAGATTTCGGCTGATTTGATTGTTGCCGATGCTGACAATGTCAATCCCGGGCTCGAAATTGTCGCCGGTAATATCGAAGGCGAAGTCGCTTTCTTTGATGCCAGCGGTAGCGAACTGAACAAAATTTCAGGCATCGGGCCGGTCAGACAGATCGTCTCCACAGCAGATTTTAGTTCGGCCTGGGCGCTGGTATCCGCAGAGGGAATCCCCGGCCTGTACGAGCTGGTGAACGTCAATAATCCCTCGGTCACCAGCGAACTTGGTTCCGATATATTAGGAATCAGCGCTGGCACGGTAGATACCATCGGCACAAAAGTCGTCACAGCGGTAAGCCGTGACGGCAGGGTTTATATATACCGGGACGAATCCGGGCAACTGGTCGACTACAACATGATCAACCCGGTTCTGACCGGCAAGACGTTTTCCTCGCGACCGGTGCTCTATCCCGCACTCGAGAACTACTCTCGAAGCCAGATTTATATCTGCGGTGACAATATGTTTTACGGTTACCATCTCAACGGAACACCGCTTGAGAATTTCCCTCTTGAAGTCGATCGTCATGAACCAGCCGGCCATATTACTGCTTCGCCTGTGATCGTCGATATCAACAACGACCGTTATCTTGATTTTATTCTTGGTACCGCTGAAGGTGAGCTTTTCATGCTTAACGAAAACGCTGAAATTCTCTCGAATTCACCGCTGGCGACTCCGCTTTCGGTTTCTAATTCGGCTGCGTTTTCAACGAAGTCGCATCGCGGCACGGGCTTTGGCAATCTTTATCTCAATACCGATGACGGATTGATTTACGGATTTTTGTTTCCGGCTTATGATTTCGGATCGCTGGAATTGTACAGCCAGTATGGGGGAGCAAGCCATCATCGCGGATATTTCGAAGGGACCATGAAAGCAAGCCAGGCAGAAAAAGGTTTTCTGGCTTATTCATATAATTATCCAAACCCGGCTGAGGATTTCACTACCATTAGGTTCGAGACCTCCGAATCGGCAGATGTCAATCTTCGTTTCTACGATCTCTCCGGGAGATTGATCTATGAGCACGAGATGCGGGTCTCGGGCGCGATGCCGTCGGAATTCGTCTGGAACACCGAAGAAGTCCCTCCGGGTGTATATCACTGCCGGCTGGAAGTCAACAGCGACGGTGGTTCGGATATCAATATGTTCAACATCGCAGTAGTTAAATAAAGTAAGGAGTCATTCATGACCAGCAGATTGTTTATCACGTTCTCCTGCCTGTTTCTGATTTTTGGCAGTTGCCTGTCGGCCGCCGACAGCGAAAACGAAATCGGCGGATTCATGCAGGAAAGTTCACTCGACCAGATACGCGAACTCGAACGTCTGACCGATCGGGATTTGTTGTTCGCAGATGATTTCAATGATTTCCCGATGTTCGAGGAGGATATTTATGAACTCCAGCATCATTCCAGCGGACGAGCGTTCCTGTATTCATTGATGTTGCCCGGCGCCGGTCAGTTGTACACTAATTCCAAGCTCAAGGCGGCCTTCTTTCTTGGGGTTGAAGTCTTCAGTTGGTACCAGTATTATACCAGTTACACTGATGGTCAGGACCTCGAGGACGAATACGAAGCTTTCGCAAAATCTTACTGGGATGTGTCTCGCTACCAGGCCTGGCTTGTTGAGGTCAAGGGTGTGATCTCCGATGACAGCGCGTATACCGGCTCTGATGGTTTTGACAGTACGTTCACTCACCACCTGCCGGAGAATATGACCCAGCAATATTACGAAATGATTGGTAAATACGATCAATTTCTGTTTGGGTGGAAGGACACCGACTATGCCACCGGCGATAATGTCTCCGACGCGCGCCAAAGCTATCTGGATATGCGTGCCGAATCCAACAGCAAGTTCGATACAGCCCGAAACTATGCCATAGTCTCGATCGCCAACCGTATTATTTCCGGTTTCGAGGCGGCATTTGCGGCTCGCAGGTTGAACAAAAAGACCGACCGCCTGTCGCAAATCCGGCTCAAGGCCAAGCTGGCCGATTATTACGGCGAGAGGATTCCTAAACTCGAGTTCACTTATAAATTCTATTAGATCGATGTTATAATGAAAAAATTATACTCAATACTACTGCTGGTTATAATACTGCCTGTAATTGCTCCGGCCGAAGATTCGGATTGTATCAGGCGGATAGATCGAAACAATGTATTCTTTGCCTCGCAGGATGTCTTTGCCCAGGCGGATGATCTCAATGACAATCCCGGCGTTCTCAATGAATTTGAAGATAACGAGGGTGAAAAATCTGTCGGGCGGGCGATCCTGTATTCCCTCCTTTTACCCGGGCTGGGTGAATGGTATTGCGAGCGAAAGGGCCGGGCGGTTTTCTTCTTTGCGGCAGAAGCCGGAATCTGGTCGGCTTACGCTCTGTTTAAACACAAGCAGGGCTGGCTCGAGGATGACTATATCAATTACGCTGTCCAGTATGCCGGTATCGATCCGGACGGCAAAGATGATTTCTTCTACGACATGCTGGCCTTCTATGAAAACCGTGACGAATACAACAAAGTCTCCCGGGTCTACACCAGGACTCATCCGTTTTTCCCGGAGATTCCTTCGTGGGACTGGCAATGGCATTCGGATGACCATCGGCTTCGTTACCGAGATATCAAAAATGACTCCAGGGCCAATGGTCGCAATGCCAATTTCGCCCTCGGGGCGGCCTTTGCCAATCGTATTATCTCCGCCATTGATGCATGGCGCACCGCCCGGGCTTACAACCGCCAGTTTTCGCCCCTGGCAAATTTCCACCTTCGTTTGACCCCTTCACTGGCTGAGGTCATTACCGGTGGGGGCAGTCTCGGTATTATGGTTAACTACGAGTACAAGTTCTGAATTTGATTGACCTGGACCGATTAAAATGCATACTTTTATGTATGCACGTTAATTTTTCAATTCTGCGTCTGAACATGAAAACCATCGTTGTTGCTCTGGCGGTTTTTATGACTGTTCCTCTCTGCGTACTGACCGGCCAGGATTTTACGCTATTCGATTCTGTGCGAGCAGTGGATTCTGTAGAACTTCATGACGTTCCGCTCATTTATCCTGGTACTATGGTGTCCAGTGAGGTCGAATGGTTTATCGATCTGGATGATAATATTATTCTTCTGGAACGCGATTTGAGCCGTATTTCCAAATTTACGCCGATGGGGAAACTGGTTACTTCGACAGGAGCTTTTGGTTCAGACGTCGGCTATTTCAATGATCCATTGGGATTGTCTTCACGCGATAACGGTCTCAATTACTACCTGCTGGATTCGGAGAATTATCGAATTGTGCGCCTGAATTCAAACCTGCAATGGATCGAACAGATAGATTTGAAGCGCGAGTATGGAAGCCATACGCTCGGGATCCTGAGCGGATTCAGTGTCAATTCTTACCTGGAGATTTATATTACCGATCCTGACAACGATCGGATTCTTCACCTTGATATGCACGGGGATCTGTTAGATGAAATTGAGCTCGAACCAGATTGGGGCTCCGGTTACGTTCCCGGACGAATAACGATTTCTTCCAATGATCAGGTGAGTCTCTGCCTGGCCTGTGATCTTAAATCGTGTTGCAGGGCGGTGGAGTTTGATAACCTGAATAATATCGATACGGTCAGGACCAGGATTTTACAGCCTATTTCTCTTTCTGGCGAAAGACATATCTATAACGAATATGATGAAGATGATCTGATGATATACCGCAGATCTGTTTCAAAGGATTTCCGTATGCCGGAAGATTTGCCGGATCAAGTGTCCAGGGAAACGAAATTTCTTTATTTCCTGTATGAAGAGAGTCTGTGTATCTTGAATTTGAAAAACAGCCAGGTATGGATCTATGATCCGGTGTGGAGATGATTGCCGCATTTTTGGTAAAATTTTCCTGTTTGCCAGTTTGCTTCTGGTTTTATGGCAGACGGTTCTTTTTGCCGAAAGCAATACTCTTGAAATAGAACTGGACAGTAACCTTACCACAATCAATCTGCCTGACAGAAATATCTTCAAAAACACATTGCGGGTATACGTCGATAATGAGCTGTATGATATTGATTCTTTGGCCCGGATCGACTATTCTGAAGGTGTCCTCTTTTTTGAGGACTCACTTCAGGCTGATACGAGATTGAATATCAGCTATGAGTACCTTTCCTATGATCTCCCGGATTATTTTCGAACTCGTGAGCTGTCGCTCGACAACCAGCCGAGAAAGCCACCTCCCGAAATCGACGATCCCGAAACTAAATCCACCCGTGAAGATGACAGACACCCCCATGACAGGCAGTTTCACCTCAGCGGATCCAAGTCGGTATCGGTCACAGCCGGTAACCTGGAAGATCTGGACCTCGACCAAACTTTGAGCCTGAAGCTTTCCGGCGAACCGGTCGAGGGGGTCAGGCTGACCGGTGCCTTGAGCGATGAAGCTCGTCCCGAAGCGGGCGGAATCTCCAGCTCGCTGGAGGATATCGACGCGGTCTGGCTCAAGCTCGAAAGCAAATATATCAACTCTCAACTAGGTGATCTTAACTATAAAAACAGATGGGGCGATATCGCCCGGTTCGACAAGCGTCTCAAGGGCGTCGATTTGAACCTCTCGACAATCCCGGTCTCGGCGAGGGCGACATTGTCGGGACTCAAGGGAAAATTTCGCAGTGTCAGGATCACTCCGCGGGAGGGTGTCAACGGACCGTATGTGCTCCGCGACGATAACAACCAGCGTGTTGCGCTGGTCGGCGGTTCGGAGAGGGTATATCTTGATGGCCGGCTTCTGACTTCGGGGGCATCCAATGATTACGTGATCGACTACGCCCGTGCCGAGATAACCTTCACTCCACGAATCACGCTCAGTTCAAGATCGCGTCTTGTAGTCGACTATGAATACCTCGACCAGTCCTACCGGCGGGGTCTCAATTCAATTGAATTGACCTTCAAGCCGTTTGGCGAGAACCTGAGGCTGTCCTCCGGTTACCTGGACTATTCCGATGATGAAAGTCGCCCCGTCGATTTTTCGCCCTCTGACTCCGACCTGGTGCTTCTTCGCAGTGCCGGCGATAACCGCGAGCTGGCTGTTCGTGACGGAGCCACCAAAGTTGAAAAGGGCATGGGTGACTTTATCCAAAAAACCGATTCGAGTGGAAATCTCTACTACGAATTCGCAGGTATTGACCAGGGTGATTACGATGTACGCTTCACGCGGGTCGAGGCCGGTCAGGGCGAGTACGTTTATCGCGGAGGCGGTAACTATCTCTACCTCGGACCCGGTCAGGGAAACTATCTTCCATTGCAATACCTGCCGTTACCTGAATCGAATCGCGCCGTGTTTGGCCGGATTGAAGCAGTTGCTGACAGATGGCTTGAAGTCGATACCCGCATGGCACTTTCTGATCACGATAAAAACAGCTTCTCAGTTTTGGATGACGTTGACAACGAGGGCGTTCTGATCGATACTAAAGTCAGCCTGACTCCGGTTGACAGCACTTCGGACAGTAAATTCATAAGCGGGATTAAAACCGATCTCAAATACCGTAGCGAGGATGCTGAACTCAGCCTGCCGGGACGCCTGCGCCAGGTCGAAAGGGAACGCAAATGGGGGTTGCCGGTCGACACAATCTATGATCGCGCGGAAGAATTCGAGATCAGTCAAAAGATTACAGTACTTGATTCAGTTCGTTTCGATGCTGACTGGGGAAAATACAAAGATCGCAATCGAACAGAAGCGGAGAGGTACAAACTCGGTTTATCGCTGTCGTTATTCAAAAACCTGCGATTTACATTTTTACGCGCCGATCGCTTGAGTGAGCTCCTGACACAAAACAAGTCGGGTCGTTTATACAACGATCAGGTGGAACTAAAGTATGCTCATAAAGATCTGGTGCTCAGCCTGGGATGGGAGGATGAATCCGATGATCGCCCTGAACTGGCTGACTCGATAGCTGGAATCAGGTTCAATAAATACATTGCCCGTGTGCAATATGATGAAATTGCATTGCGGTTCAGCCAGCGCGAACAGTCGTCACTGCAGTCATTGCGCCGGAATACATATATCGATCGAACTTTAGAATCGAAGCTTGAGAAAAGGTTATTCGACGGCAACCTCATCCTCAAGGTCGATCTGGCGGGACGCTATCTCGACTACCGGCATAATGACCTGAGTGATTTGAGCGAGATCAAAACCAGTTCCAGCCTGCGAATCGAGCTTCCCGCGCGGCTGGGAAATGCATCCCTGTCCTACCGTCTCAATCGCCAGCAGGTCAGCCGCCTGGCAAAGAACTTTATCAAGGTCGCAGAAGGCCAGGGCAATTACCGTCTCGAGGATTCTATCTATGTACCGGACCCGCTGGGTGATTACATAGCGGTCGATGAATTCCTGGGTGCCGATCAGGTCGGCCTCAAATCCGATAGAAGCCTTTCCCTCGATCTCGACCTGATGAAAATTCTGGGAAAACCGGGTATGTTCAGGAGGATGCAAAGCGAAACGGTCTTCAACCTTAGAGAGGAGGGTGACCAGTCTTACCGCCTGAACCTGTTGTATCTCTGGCCATCATGGCGAATCTATCCGGATTGGAGATTGTTCTCGGATTACCGATTGCGTCAGTATTTCAGGATTCACAGTGTGTCGGGCTGGCAGCTAACTTTAGGATATGAGGAAACCCTGCAAAATGACCGAATTCATGACCGCTCAGGCGAAAAGCATACCCGCTTGTACATAGGCCGGATGGCTACTTCGCTCAATGCAGGAATTGACCTGAGAGTTGAATATAATCATAAACGCGAGAAGGAGAACTCCGGATATTTCGGTCAGGCGGATTTCGTGGAAAATGATTTTAAAACTGAATTCAACTTTTGCTGCCTGCACAACGTCAGACTGCGAATATCACCCCGTTACCTTACAGATAGAAGTGACTCCGATGATTTGAGTGCCGATCTTGTGGGCGCAAGTATTGAACCGGGCTGGGAACTGTCAAAAAGAGGTAGATTGCAGTTTGATTTCAGCTATTACAATGTTTCCGAAAAAAACGACCGCCGGATACCGTATCAGTTTGCCGCGGGTAATCGACCCGGGGACAATTACCGCTGGGGAGCGAGCTTGAAAATAAATTACAACCAGTCAATCACCTCGCAGTTGACATATCGTGCAGATCGAATAGCCGGTTTGTCCACTCGTCACAAACTGACTGTCAGTATGAGGGCAACGTTTTGAAGAATCTGTTTGGTGTGATGGTGGCAGTCTTCCTGCTTACGTGCACGGGCTCGTACGCGCGGGAATTGATTTACGACGGCGAGGTTCTGCCAAAAAGCGAAGTTCAGGCTTGGTTTAACACACTCACTTCCGAAGGAGCAATCGATTCATCTGAATTCATGGTAGAACTTCGTAAACTGGCGGAGAGCAGGGGACTCTTCGATTTCGAGGCGGAGCTTGTCCCTGTGGATAAAGATCGCTATCGACTCCGGCTTTTAAAAACTGAAATGTATTACATACGGGAACTTGATATATACTACCAGGGTGACAGCCTGCCGGAAGTGAATGAGAAACTGAAAAGAACCTTCCGCAATCGTCCCGCAAAAAGAGAGTTGATACTTGCTCTGATGAAGCAGGCGGTTGAGTTAATGAATACTAATGGCTACCCGTTTGCCCAGTCACGAGTAATCGGCCTGGAAAAACTTGAGCAGGCAGGCCTTGTGATAAGGCTGGAAATCATGACCGGCCCGGAGGTTCTGATCGATTCGGTGCAGTTTGTTACCGCTGGCAGTATCTCCTCTGATTTTCTGAAGAGACAGATCGGTTACGATACAGCGTTTTTGTTCGATCAGCGTTTCATCGCAGACTCACGGCGCAGTCTTCTGCGCCTGGGATATATTTCATTCGCCGGGGAGATTGAGGAACGTTTTTACGACAGCAACAATCGTTGTCTTCTGATATACAACTTAGATCGAGTCAGCTCCA
Organism: Candidatus Zixiibacteriota bacterium; assembly: GCA_014728145.1. Classification (NCBI taxonomy): domain Bacteria; kingdom Pseudomonadati; phylum Candidatus Zixiibacteriota; species Candidatus Zixiibacteriota bacterium. The sequence continues at coordinate 17,276 of WJMC01000001.1, forward strand.
ACTATATTGAAGGTGCTCTCGGCTATGATCCCGGGAATAAGAATCGTGAGAGTTCCCTCTATGGTTTTCTGGATTTACGGTTTTATAATCCATTTGGTGATGGCAAAAGCTTTTTCGTCAACTGGGACAAACCGAACCAGACCAGTTCTGAGCTGAAGCTGAGACTGCATTATCCGTATCCGCTCTCATCCGGGTTTAAACTCGACCTGTCATTGTCTCAACAGGAATTTACCGATCTGTACATCTCTTTTAAGGGTGAACTCCAACTGAATAGTCGTCTCAACCGGGCTAACCTTCTGACCGTGGGATTTTCCACACAAACGATCACAGCTCAGGGCGAAAACTTCGGGGGACTTTTCGACAGCCGGGTCTATGGTGCATCGGTTGGATTGGAATGGTCCAGTTTCGAAGATTTACGTAATAATTTCGGCCACAGCCTTCAGTTTCGATTTACCTATCTGCACAAGCGCCTGTTTGATACCAAGGGACACATACCTGATAGATACAGTGATGATCCGTTTCTGGCCGAAATTGGGATGCGCTGGGCGAAAAAGATTTATCATGGGTTGTTCATCTCCAGCCGTCTGAACCTGGCCGGATATTCGCAGGACCAGACTGTACTGGCACCCTCTGAGATGATCAAGCTGGGCGGACGAGAGAGCCTGCGGGGATACGCCGAACAGCAGTTTTTGACATACCGGGCCGGATGGTTCAGCCTCGAAACCGGATACAACACGACGGACAACTTCGCTTTTTACATCTTTAGTGATTTTGCCGTTGCCCGCTTGCGGGATATCGACTCGGATGAGATGGATGAATATGATGATGAATTTCTGCAGGGGACCGGGATCGGCCTGCGCTTGTACTCTAACAGGACAGCACTTGATTTGAGCTATGCTGTCAGCCGTGGCAATAAGTTGTCGGATGGACTCTTGTACCTGACCCTGAAAAACAGCTTTTGATCGGTGATCGAAATTATGCAACAGGTGATTGCTCACCCTTCTTTTTATGAAACCGAAGAGTTGTTTTCATGTACTATAAATAATCGAGAGGATTTCGCCTGTGGGGAGTTAACTGAGAAAAATAAACTGTCATGCTGGAATCAGCAATATGCGGATAAACTGATGTTTTGATTCAGCATGAAAAGTTTGCGCTTGACTATCCTGTAGTGTTGAAATATATACAGATCTTATGAAGCCTAAGTTGTTATCAATATTTATCTTATCGATTGTTGCCTGTTGCTGGGGAAACATCTCTGCCTCGGAACTGTCGTTTGAAGTCACGCCCTCGACACAGATTCTTCATGTCGGTGATACGTTGACGTTGACTATGACTGTCTCGGTCACAGGTAATCCCGAGAACTACGATGCCGAACCATTGTCGAAGCTCGAGCTTCCCGGTTTCTCGACTATCGCGACCTCACC
>WJMC01000002.1 GCA_014728145.1 Candidatus Zixiibacteriota bacterium
CAGTATAGTGGTCAGATAATGTGACATCTCGGAAGGACTTCGCAGATGGCTATGAAGATATCGGTTGAATGTACCGCCTGCGGAATATGCGAACCGGAATGTCCCTTGACTGCGATTTCCGAGGGCGAAGATATATATATTATCGATCCCGAAGTATGTAATGAGTGCGAGGAGCAGGAAGGCGACTCGCACTGCGTTGCGGTCTGCCCGGTCGATTGTATCGAACTTTATTAGAGCGAAAAGATACTCTCGAGCGGGCTGAACATCGGCCCGCTTTTTTTGTTGCGATAGTTGAAGGCAATGCAATAATTTATCGGGGGAGGACGATGAACGCCAAATATATTATCATCCTGGTTCTTTTGATCTTTCTCGTGTTATTCCTGGTTGCCAACAGCTCGCCGGCACAGGTGCATTTCTTATTTTTCAGGCTCGAGACCTCTCAGGCTGTTCTGATCCTGATTTCAGCGTTGATTGGATTTCTGATCGGTCTGGCTGTTTTGTACAAGCAACAGCGAAAAAAGAAGGAAAAGCAGTGAGCAGGGGCTATTGCTTTGATGAAGAGATCGCTCCTTCGGACTGCGCCTTTTCTGCCTGGGGTGAAAACCTGGCGCAGTTGTTTGAACAGGCCGCCCTGGCAGTTACCGAGACTACGGTTGAACTTGAAGATGTCAGGGAGGTTGAACGTCGCACGTTCGAATTAAAGCAGGAAGATTTGGATAGCCTGCTGATCGAATGGCTGGAGGAATTGGTCTATGTCAAGGATGTTGACCGGATGGTGTTTCGACGTTATGAAATAGATATAGATGAAAGCCAGAACAGTTTGTCAGCCCGATTATACGGTGAAACCCTTGATAACAATCGTCACCGTATCAATAACGATATCAAGGCTGTCACTTATCACAAATTCAGCCTCGAGAAGTCAGCCGGGGGCTGGAAAGCTTTCGTTGTTTTAGATTTGTGAGGTGTCCTATGAAAATGCATAAAATCTCGGATGGAATATGGCAGATCGATCCGGACCAGAAGCATGGTATGCGGGTTCCGGCGGTAATTTACGCGTCCGACCGCCTGATCGACGCGATGGAGGATGGGGTCAAGGAGCAGATTACAAATGTCGCCTGCCTGCCGGGAATAGTCAAGAAGGCAATGGTTATGCCGGACGGCCATAACGGCTATGGTTTCCCGATTGGAGGAGTGGCCGCCTTTTCGACCGAGGATGGAGTGATTTCTCCGGGCGGTATAGGTTTCGATATCAACTGCGGGATCAGGATGCTGAGAACCGGTCTGACCCGGCAGGAAGTCATGCCTAAACTCGAAGACCTGATCAAGGCGCTGTTTAAGGCCGTACCCACAGGTGTAGGATGTAAGGGACAGCTCAATCTTTCCCGCAAAGACTTTAACGACGTAATTTCCGGCGGAGTGAAATGGTGCCGGGATAATGGATATGCCACCCAGGGCGATTTTGATTCGATCGAAGAAAATGGATGGTTAAAATGGGCCGATCCGGACACCGTGTCGGAACGGGCTGTAAAAAGAGGGATCAATCAGCTCGGTACGCTCGGTTCAGGCAATCATTTTCTTGAAATCGGCGTGGTAACAGAAAACAACATCTTTGACAGCCAAGCGGCGCAGAAGATGGGTATCGACCGTTCTGATCAGATCGTGATCATGATTCACTGCGGTTCACGAGGTTTCGGCCACCAGGTCGCCTCGGATTATCTCAAGAGTATGACCAAAGCTATGCACAAGTATGGTATCAAGGTTAATGACAGGGAACTGGCATGCGCGCCGTTTAAATCCGACGAAGGCCAGAAGTATTTTAAAGCGATGGCCTGTGGGGCCAATATGGCCTTCGCCAACCGCCAGATAATTACCCACCGTGTACGTGAGGTATTCAGCAGGGTCTTCAACAAGGATCCTCATCAGCTGGGCATTTCGACCGTTTATGATGTCTGTCACAATATCGCCAAGAAAGAAAACTACACTGTCGACGGGCGCGACATGGAGGTGGTCGTTCATCGCAAGGGAGCCACTCGCTCTTTCGGTCCCGACCGGGATGGTGTTCCGGAACGTTATCGTGGCCTGGGACAGCCGGTTATCGTGGGGGGGTCGATGCAGACCGGATCGTACCTGATGCTGGGAACCGAGTATGCCGACCGGGAGACATTCGGCTCGACTTTACATGGTTCCGGGCGGACTATGTCACGCTCAAAGGCCAAAAAGCAGGTTCACGGTAAATCGCTTTTAAAAGAGATGAGAGAAGCTGGTATTTATGTCCAGGCGGCCTCAATGCCGGGTCTGGCGGAGGAGGCTGGTATTGCGTATAAGCAAATCGATGATGTTATCCAGGCAATAGACGATCTGGGAATATCAAAAAAAGTGGTAAAAATTCTGCCTCTCGGCAACATCAAAGGCTGATCTTGTCCGTCTGGAAATTGCTGATAGATAACGATTTGTAAATTAAAAGAGGGTGCAACTCTGGTTGGGTAGAGGGGGCTAGGAAACTACCCAGGGACAGCAGAGGAACACCCTCGCATTATTATCTAATTACAAATTTACTAAAAAGTAATCATATTATTTTATCGTTACTTGTCAAGAAAAATTAAGGGATATTTCGGATTGTTTTTTGACAATCTATGAACAATTTACTTACTGCCGATAACGAAACCTTTTCTAACTGCGTAATCCCTGATCTCTTCGACACTCTTCAGATTTAACTTGTTGGAGATGTTTGAGCGGTGAGCCTCGACTGTTTTAGGGGAAATATATAGTATTTTTGAAATGTCTTTGGTTGTTTTACCCTCGGCCACAAGCTGGATCACCTCGCGTTCTCGGGCAGTCAGGTTGTCGAGGGCTTTCTTACGTTCTTTGCCGGTATATTGTTTAAGATATTCTCCGATCACAATCGAACATACAGCAGGTGAAAGGAAGTGTTCGCCCTTTACGACCGCCTGAAGCGCCCAAACCAGTTCCTCAAACGCGCTTTCCTTGAGTATATACCCATGAACCCCCGCGATCAATGCCTGTTTGACATACTCTTCGCTGATATACATGCTCAACATCAACGAACGCACATCGGGATGATGAGCGGTCAACTGCCTGACCGTTTCCAATCCGTTCAAAATCGGCATACCGATATCGACAATCATGATGTCCGGTGGAATTTCAGAAGCTATCTGGAGAGCTTCCCGGCCGTTCCCGGCCTCTCCCACGACTTCGAAATCTTCATAATCCCGCAAAAGATTGATTATACCGTTGCGGAACATCTGATGATCGTCAGCAAGAATAATCTTGTAGTGTTTCATACCCTTAAAGATTTCAGAATCAGTCACTCTACTATCAGCCCCCTAACAAAAGTATAACACAACAGAGTAAAAAGCAATGAATATTTTCATAAATAATCCACACAAAAGGTCACTATTCATTCTGTTTTATCGGCTGTACCCATTATTCTTGCATCAACCTGTCAGCCAATGCCTTCATTTTACTCGATCCGGTTCAGTCTGCCAACTGCGGGTATTGTAAAGCGCTTTTTCTTGCCATCTTCCAAATAGGCATCCATGGAAGCGGAAAAATGATAGTAATGAGGTTTGTTCGGTATTCGCAGAAGAGTCATTTTCAGCTTTGTAGTCTCACCTGCTTTTAAAATCGTATCAGCCAGTTCGGCACGAACATAGGCTTCCGAGAAATCGACCAAATTGAGATTAACGTCATCTTCCATCTTGTTTTTAATCTCAGCCACGAAAACATTATCGAGTTTATCCATCGACAAGCGGCCCATATTGATAACTTCCGGTGTAATTTCCACCAGCGGGTGCGGTTGCCCAGTGAAAGCCACGATGGTGATATCACGTAATGGTCGTTCGGGATCATTGGAGATGATGCTGGCGCTCTTTTTGACAAGCCCGGTCAAGCGCTTGGAATCGAAGTAGAAGTCGACATAGGTGGAATCGCCGGGAGCGATATTGTCGCTCTGAATCGGCGCGGTCGAACATCCGCAATGGGCCTTGACCTTGATTATCCTGAGGGTGTCGTCGCCCTCGTTGTAGAGCCAGAAGCGATGCATGACCTTGCCGTCCACGGCAAAATAACCGAAATCAAACAGCGAATCCGGGATAACCAGCTCTGCGGCCGGATCCTGGCCCTGTAATTGTGAACCAGTCAGTACTACAAGTATAAAAACCAGGTAGAAAAACAGCTTGAGCGAATTCATAGAGCTCCTCCTGTATCCAATAGAAAATACACTATTTTATTTATATATCGAAACCTTGCGCTTTCATCCACTCATCCGAATACATCTTGGTCAGATATCTCTGCCCGGAATCACAGGCCAGAGTAACCACCATTGCGGTATCATCGAGCTTGCGCGCGACCTGAAGGGCGGCATGGATATGAGCCCCGGTTGAGCCTCCGGTCAGGATGCCCTCCTGGCGCGCCAGTTTACGGGAAGTCAAAAAAGCGTCCCGGTCATATACTCGGATGACGTCATCGACTACCTCGGGATGGAAGGCCCGCACTACCATGTCGGTGCCGATACCCTCGACCTTGCAGGGATAATGCTCAATTCCTTCAGTCCGGCCGGTTTTGATCCAGTCGTAAAACAACGAACCTTCCGGGTCAACACCAATAATCTTTATATCGGGATTTTTTTCCTTGAGGTAACGTCCGGCCCCGGAGATAGTTCCACCCGTACCGATCCCGGCCACGAGATGTGTGATCCGGCCTTCGGTATCTTCCCAGATTTCAGGCCCGGTGCGCATATAGTGAGCTTCCACGTTTTTCTGGGAATGATACTGCGAGAGATAAAAGTAACCTTCTTTTTGCCCCAGTTCATAAGCGACCATGTAATTACTTCGAGGATCATCCCAGCTCACTTCAGTCGGTGTCACAATAACCTCGGCACCATACGCCTTGATCAGGTCGATTTTCTCCTGGCTGGTTTTATCCGCCACGGCAAAGACCGCTTTATAACCGAGATTTGCCGCGACCATACTGACCGCTACTGCCGCGTTGCCGGAGGAATTATCAACAATCTTATCGGTTTTTTTTATCACACCGCGCTTTTCGGCATCCCTGATGATATAACTGGCCATCCTGTCCTTGACCGAGCCGGCCGGATTGAGGTATTCCATTTTCAAAAAGATCGGCGCAGAAATACCTTCAGCGGTTTTGCCCAGTTTCAAGAGCGGGGTATGACCGATCAGGTCAATTATGTTTTCAACGTATTTCATCGTTTCTCCTGAGAGTTATCAAAAGGTTCCACATGAACCATTACATCCTGTATTCTGCCGTTAGATTTGATTAAGAACTGCTTGCATTCAGAAGCAATATCATGACCGTCCCTGACCGTTAAACCCTGATCCACCATAATGACAACGTCAACTATTAGATACGTACCCATGCTCCGCAGTTTTAGATCTCTCACTGATTTTATACCTGTGACCTTGTTGAGGGTTTCCAAAACCTGTTGTTCTGATTCAGGTTCGGGATTACCTCCCATGAGCGAATGAACATTCTCCCGTATCAGCACTATGGCGTTACGGATGATTAAAAGGGCGATCCAGATACCGGCGATCGGGTCAAGTATCGGCCATTTGAGCTGGGCGGCGATGATTCCTATCAGGGCACCCAGTGAGGCGTAGGCATCGGAACGGTGGTCGTATGCGTTGGCGATAATCGCCGGGCTCTTGCTTTCGCGCCCGACACGGATCGTCCAGCGGTAGAGTATCTCTTTGAGCACGATTGTGAAAACCGCGATCACAGTTGCCAGTGTAGTCGGGGCGACATAGTTTTTGTGGATGATGACATGAATCGCCTGGTACACGATGTAGCCACCGACGATCAATAGCGTAAAGGCCACGAAGATAGCCGCCAGCGTGTCAGCCTGACCATGGCCGTAGCGATGTTCCCGGTCGGGAGGCTTGCGGGCGATCATGCGCCCCATGTAGACCACCATGTTGGCAACCAAATCCAGAAGGGAATTGATAGCATCGGCCAGAAGTGCTTGCGAGCGACCGAAAGTGCCCCCGATAATCTTGGCTATAAGCAAAAAAGCGTTGGCAATAATCGAGACAACCGTAGTTTTATCGGCCTCCGCCTGACGGCTCTCGTAAGTACTTGCATTTTCATCAGGGACGGTCATAACATCGCAATTATATACACTTTTTGAACTTTTACAATAGTTTAACCGGTCATATAAAAAAGAAAGTTTCTCCGACTGGAGAAACTTTCTCGATACTCTATCTTACTACTAATTGTTGTCTCAATCGTAAGCAATGCCTGCTTGATCAAAGTAATCGACCAGTTTCTTGACGATCCCCTGAGCCTGTCCCCGCATTGTTTTAATCTGCGAGTTTTTACTCCCGGAAGTTAGTTTCAAAAACTGGTTGTAGGCCTCGTAAGCTCGTACCACGGAGCTTTCAGTCTGCTGACCGAGACAGGCTGAGCCGAGGTTAAACCAGGACTGGTAGTGCCTGGGATCATACTTAACTGCTTTTTCATAGTTGGACATCGACTTCGACCATGATTCCTGGTCGAGGTAGATATTTCCCATCTCAAAGTAAGCCATGTGATATTTGGGGTCGATTTTGGCCGCGCTGGAGAAATTGTCGACAGCCTCGTCGGTCTTGCCGACTTCTGTATACGATTTACCTAAAAAATAGAAGATTTTCTTGTCTTTGGGTTTATGCTTAATGAGCTGTTCGAGCTTGCTGATAGCGCGGTCATAAGCGTTATTGTTGTAGAACAGCATGGCGTAAGCTTCCATAATCTCTACATCCTCCGGCTTGCGCTTGAGTGCCTCTGAAAAAGCGTTATCACCGATTGTGAGATCGCCGGTCTTAGTCGCTGCCAGCCCCAGGTTTTTCCAGCCGTCGACGTTATCCGGGTTGAGCTGGGTAACTTTCTCAAAGTGTTCCTGGGCCTTCTTGTAGTCTTTTTGCTTGAAGAGTATGGCGCCCAGGTTAAAGTGGGGTTTTGAGTATTCCGCATCTTCGGCAATCGCCGCTTCATATTTGGTTTTGGCTGTTTTGAGGTCGCCCGCGCTTTCGGCATCGACCCCCTCATTGAACAGTTCCTTGGCCTTTTCGCTCTGGGCCTGAACCGTTCCAATGGAAGCTACGAAGAAAATACAGGTGAAGATCAAGAGTATCCTGTGAATGTCCTTTCTGCTAATCAAAATATGCCTCTCCTTTCGCTGTCTATTTCTTTTTCATATTTTCGAGATACGCATCTATTCTGTTATACACATCAGAATCGGAAAGTGCGATAATTCTGGCCGCCAAAAGGGCCGAGTTGACCGCGCCATGGCTGTCCAGAGCAACCGCGCCGACCGGCACACCCTTGGGCATCTGCACCACCGAAAACATTGAATCGAGACCGCTCAGGGCCGAACCTGAGAGCGGTACGCCGATTACCGGAAGGCGGGTTTTAGAGGCCGCCACCCCTGGCAACGCGGCCGACATTCCGGCCATGCAAATAATCACCCTGGTGCCTTTTTCCTGTGCGGTCGAGGCCAGTTCGGTAGTCTTTTCCGGTTCACGATGAGCCGAGGAGATCTCCAGTTGATTGGAAATCTTCAGCTCCTCGAGTGTCGCCTGACATTTTTCACCATACTTGAGATCAGATTTCGATCCGAGAAGAATAAGTACTTCAGCCATTCTACACCTGCCTTGAAAATCTAAACCGTCTGCGTGATGCCCGCGCCGCGATGTCCTTGCGAAAATGGGCGTTATCAAATTCTATCAGGTTAACTCCGTCGTAAGCTGATGCAATCGCGTCCTGGAGGTTATCCTCCTGTGCCACAACGCACAGCACTCTTCCGCCGGAGGTGTAATACTTCCCGTTGTCAAATGTTGATCCGGCATGAAAAACCTGGCGATTGCCGGAAATCGCCCTGTCAATACCATTGATAAGTTTTCCTTTATCATAGCTTCCGGGATACCCGCCCGAAGCCATTACCACTCCAACCGAGAAGCGATCGAAAAAGTTCAATTCATCCAGCTCCAGGTTATGGTTGGCCACTGCCATGCACAGAGCCGCCAGGTCATGACTGATAAGTGGCAGTACCGCTTGAGTTTCGGGATCCCCGAAACGGCAGTTGAATTCGATCACACGAGGACCGAAATCGGTGATCATCAGGCCCGCATAGAGTATACCCCTGAAGGGGCGGTTTTCTTCCCATAAACCTCGAATTGCCGGTTCCAAAACCAGATCTGTGATCATCTCGACCAGCTTGTCGGAAGCGAACGGTACCGGACAGAAAGCTCCCATACCGCCTGTATTGGGACCCTCATCTTCATCAAATACCGGCTTATGGTCCTGTGACGGAAGCAGTGGAAGAACGGATTTACCATCGGTAAAAGCCATCAAGGTCAGCTCCTCGCCGATCAGTTTATCCTCGATCACGACCTGATTGCCGGCCTCACCGAAAGCCTTGTCTACCATAATTTTCTGGAGTGTGTCACGGGCTTCATCGACCGTGTTGACGATAATCGCGCCCTTGCCGGCCGCCAGGCCGTCGGCCTTGATCACCACCGGCAGGTTGACTTCGCCCACAAACTGTGAGGCCTCGTCGAGATTATCGAAGACTTTATAAGGGGCGGTGGGAATATGGTATTTGGTCATGAACTGTTTGGCGAAAACCTTGCTCGATTCAATTTCCGCGGCCGCCTTCGAAGGGCCGAAAATCTTCTGCCCGGCCTGTTCGAATTTGTCTACTATTCCGCCTGCCAGCGGATCCTCGGGGCCGACTATGGTCAAATCTATCTGGTTGTCGCGCGCGAATGCGAGCAGGTCATCGTGCTGGTTGGGCTTGATCTGCACGCTCTCGGCCATGGCCGAGATACCGCCGTTGCCGGGAGCGCAAAAGATCTTATTGACCTGTTTGGACTGCCTTAATTTCCATATCAGGGCATGTTCACGGCCGCCCGAGCCAATCACCAGGATTCTCATAACTCACCTCAAAAACTGGGGTCAAAATATATAAGTTTCGCGAAAATATACAACTTTTTTGGAAATTTTAATTATAATAGCTTAATTCAATAAACGAAAGTATTAAATATTCGTTTATTCCGACTTGTATAATCAGACCGGGATCGAGGTTATGCCTAACGAGTTACTCTGGATCATATTCCTTTTGTTCGATTTGGCGATGGTGATCGTTGCTTATCGGCTGTGGGGAAGAATCGGGCTGTATGCTATGATTGCCGGATCGGTAATTATATGCAACATCCAGGTCGTGGTTGTGGTCGAGATGTTCGGCCTGACTGCCACTTTGGGCAATATTGTCTACGCGTCGATCTTTCTGGCGACGGATATACTGAGCGAGAATTATGGCAAACGCGAGGCGCGCAAAGGTATCTGGATAGGTTTTTTCTGCCTTTTCTGGATGATCGCGGCGATGCAAATTGCTATCCAGTTCAAGCCCTCCGGGTTCGACCGGATGATGCCTCATCTGACAGAGATTTTCTCGTTTCTGCCACGGATCGCGATCGCGTCGCTTTTGGCATATTTGATTTCTCAGCATCACGATGTCTGGGCTTTTCACAAGCTCAAGGCCAGAACCGGGGGCAGATTGCTGTGGCTCAGGAACAATCTCTCGACCGCTGTCAGTCAGCTTCTCGATTCTGTGGCCTTTACCTTGATTGCATTCTGGGGAGTGTTTCCAGCTTCGGAACTGTTTCAGATAGTTGTCACGACTTATTTATTCAAGGTCATTGTGGCCGGCCTGGACACACCCTTCATATATCTTGCGCGTAAAATCAAGACGGCGGTACCCGCGGGTGAGGGAAAATTGATTTGACAATTTGCCTTGTTTTTATAATATAGTTTCAGACCAACTGGTATGAGATCAGCATCGTAAATCATTTGAGATTATGCTAAACACAATAGTTTGCTGGAGTTGTAAAAACGAAGTGGAACTGCCGGACAAGGTCACCCGGCAGGATATGTGTCCGGAATGTGACAATCCGCTCAAGTGTTGTTTCAACTGTCGTTTTTACGATAAATCCGCTTATCATCAATGCACAGAACCCCAGGCGGAATGGGTTCGATACAAAGAGAAAGCGAATTTTTGCGAGTATTTCCAGCCCCGTCTGACGTATATGGAAAAGCAGGAATCACAGCCTCTCGATACTCCTGAAGATCGCAAAAAAGCCTGGGACGATCTCTTTGAAGACTGAGTTTTCAGCCTGATGTCAACCTGACTACCGCCAGAATATGCTTGCGATTAGATGCC
>WJMC01000003.1 GCA_014728145.1 Candidatus Zixiibacteriota bacterium
CGGTTTTTGAGTTGCGACCGCTCCGACTGGCAGGTCACCACAATGCCAGTCTCGAGATGGGTGATACGTACCGCCGAGGAGACTTTATTGACATGCTGACCGCCCGCGCCCGAGGCACGGTAGGTATCGAGCCGGATATCGTCATCTTTTATATTGATATCGATATTGCTCTCGATCACCGGGTAGACGAAGACCGATGCGAAAGAGGTGTGCCGTCTCTTGTTGGCGTCGAAGGGAGAAATCCTGACCAGCCTGTGCACTCCCGATTCGGACTTGAGGTAACCGTAGGCAAAATCGCCCTTGATTTCGAGCGTAGCCGATTTGAGACCAGCTTCATCACCCGGCTGAAAGTCGATCGTCTCGGTCTGAAATCCTTTCTGGTCAGCATAACGCATGTACATCCGCAAAAGCATTGAGGCCCAATCGGCCGACTCGGTACCGCCTGCGCCGGGATGAATCGAGAGGATGGCGTCGCGGTGATCGTCCTCACCCGAGAGGAAAGTCTTAAGCTCCAGTCCGCTCAGCTTGTTCTCGAATTTCTCGGCGGCATCGGCCAGCTCGTGGTTATTCTCCTGCGAGGGATCCTCGTCGACAAGCTCCTTTAAGACCGTCAGGTCCTCGTAGGACTGCTCGATCGAATCGACTGCCTCAATCCAGTCCTTTTCGATCTTTATTTGCTTGAGGATGGTCTGAGCCCGTTCCTGGTCGTTCCAGAAATCATCGGCAGTAGTCTTTTTTTCCAGAGAATCTATTTTATCAGCCCGCTTTTCGAGGTCAAAGATAACCTCGCAGCTTGTCGATTTTACGGCGATATTCCTCTAAATCCAAATCTGTAGAAACCGACATAACACACTCCTTAAAGGGCTTTAAATATAGACCTTTAAAACAGCTTGTCAATCAAAAAGGGGACAGTTTGTATTCATTTTCAGCCTCCTGACAGTTTTTACACGATGCAAATTAACTGAAACCGAAAGCTTAAAATCTCGGTAAAATGTACTATACTTATTGACAAAAGCTTTGTGATATATATCATTTCAGAAATTAATCTGGGTATTTTAAACAAGGAGATGTTGATGAAAAAGCTTATCCTGGCTGTGACCGGTTTGTTTCTCGTATTTGGTCTGTATACACCCGCCTCTTCACAGTTTTATATGAGTGCTTTCGGTGATGCTCGTGTGGTGGAACCGCAACAGTTCAAGCTGGGCGGTGGAATTTTGATTTCTGATGATGTCATGGGGCTCGGTGGAGCTGGCAAATATGGTCTCGCGGACGGCCTGGAGGGGAGCTTCCGGCTGGGAATGGTCAAAATTGATCCCAACGACCATACCGGCCTGACATTCGGTGCTCATATCATGCACCAGATGCTCGATGTGGAATTCGGTGACGGGGTCGATATCGCTATCGGCGGAGGTGCCGAATATTACAGTGTTGGCGAAGACGCGAGTTTGTGGATGTTTGGAGGCAATGGCATAATTTCTTACCCGTTCGAGCTGAGTGGCGGGCAGATCTTTTCGCCTTTCTTCCGACTCAACCTGCGGTTCGACAGGGTTTCCGCCAATGACAATAGTGATACCGACTTCGAGTTCGGATTCGGTTTTGGATCGGAATTTGATATTTCCGAGAAGTTTGGCCTGTTTGCCGAGGTGATCATTCCGGGTGGCGACCTGGATGAAGCCTTTGTCGGCGGAATCAATTTCACCTTCGGGACTTATTAATAAAGTTATGGGATTCGGCCTCCCGCATGCGGGAGGTCTTTTTTTATGGATATAATTCAGGCTGTAATACTGGGGCTGATCCAGGGACTGACCGAATTTCTACCGGTATCATCGTCTGGTCACCTGGTTCTGGGCAAGCTCCTGTTTGGTGTCAAAGTCGACAATATCATCTTCGAAGTATTTGTCCATTTTGCTACTTTTTTAGCGGTGGTCGCTTTTTTCTTCCGCGAAATAGTGATCCTGATCAAAGCACCCCTGCGCTATGTCTTCGTCAACGACCGCAGCCGTGAGACTGTTAATTTCAGCAAATATGTCCTGTTTATCGCTGTCGGAACTATCCCGGCGGTGATTGTCGGTCTTTATTTCAAAGAAGATATCGAACAGGCTTTTTCTTCCGCACGGCTGGTCGGTATGACACTTCTTGTGACGACCGCGTTATTGTTTCTGACCGCCCTGGTAAAACCAAAACGTGAGGGATTGCGCTTTCTCGACGGAATCCTGATCGGATTGGCTCAGGCGCTGGCGATTCTGCCTGGCATATCCCGTTCCGGAGCTACAATATCGACTGCCATGTATCTCGGTGTGGATAAGAGTACTGCTTTTAAGTTCTCGTTTTTACTGTCGCTACCGGCGATTTTTGGCGCATTTATCCTGCAATTGAAAGACGCGCTCGAAATCGGCCTGCCCAAAGACCAGATTTATATCTACCTGGCCGGTATGCTGTGCGCGTTCATCAGCGGATATGTCTGCCTGGTGATTCTCAGAAAAATCGTAATTGCCGGTAAATTCGCCTGGTTCGGTGTTTATACTTTGATTATCGGAGTTTTGACATTAGTATTTGCCCATGGATAAAATCGCGCTGATACGATTGTCGTCATTGGGTGATGTCATCCTGGCTGAACCGCTGGCGGCCAACCTCAAAATCAACTACGCTGATTCAGAGATCACCTTTTTTACGCGCAGTCAGTACCTGCCGATAGTGGAGATGTTTTCCTCGGTCGATCATGCGGTCGGTTTCGACTATGATAACCGCCACAGCGACAAACAATCGATTAAAGCAGAGCTCGGCTACCAGGGGCGGGGATACGACCTTGCCCTCGATATTCACAAAGTCCACCGCAGCCACTTTATACTGAAGAACCTGAAAGCGAAAAAAAAGCTGACATATTCAAAAAATGGTATCTATCGCTGGTGGTCGGTAGTGACAAAGAATAAAAAAGTCGAAACTCATACCCTCGACCGTTATCTCAGACCTTTACAACAGCTTGGCCTGAAGATTCATGCCCGTAACCCCAGCTTGAGTGTACCAGAAGAAGCTGTCACTGACGCGCGGGGGATACTGACCGACAACAACCTGGCTGAGGATGAGTTTGTTGTTTTGGCAGTCGGCGCTTCATATCCGACCAAGCATTACCCCCTCCCACAATTCGTCGAGCTGGCCAGGTTGATAATTGAGAAATATGGTCTCAAAGTGATGGTGGTTGAAAAAAATCGTTACGACTACCTGAATCTGTTTGACGATCTCAGCCAGACCGGCAGTCTGATGCTGGGCATTGACTACGATATACCGGTCCTGGCAGGTATTTTATCCAAGGCTCGTCTGACTGTCTCCAATGATTCGGGTGTGATGCATCTGGCATCGGCCTGCGGATCGCCTACACTCGGCCTGTTCGGCCCGACTCATCCGGTGCTCGGTTTCGCACCACTCGGCGATAATTCACTTGCGCTGACAGCCGATGTAAAGTGTTCACCCTGCTCTTTGCACGGTCAAAAGCTGTGCTATCGCGATCAGCAGTACTGTTTTACCGAGCTGACCCCGGAACTTGTGCTTGAGAAGGCGGATAATCTCCTGGGGCGCTCATGAAGCCGGTGGTGTTTCTGGATCGCGACGGTACCCTGATCGAGGAAGTTTGTTTTTTGCGTCGCGAGGAGAATATCAAAGTTTTTCCGGAAACACCCAGGGCTTTGAGTCTTTTGAGAAAGGCAGGATTTGCCCTGATTGTAATCTCAAATCAATCCGGGGTAGCCCGCGGATATCTGACCGAAGAGCGGGTAGTCGAGCTCAACCGGGTGGTATTCAATCAACTGCGGATGCTGGGAGAGGTACCGGATGCCTTCTACTATTGCCCCTATCACGATAATGCCGATCTTCCGGAATACCGTAAAGACAGCCATGACCGCAAACCCGGTACCGGCCTGGCGGAAAAAGCCTCTCGTGAGTTCGAGATCGATCTGAGAAAGTCATATTCGATCGGCGATAAACTGGCTGATGTCGGTCTTGCCCGGAACCTGGGTGGCAAAGGTGTATTGCTCCTGACCGGGCATGGCAGAAAAGAACGCGAAAAAATAGATTCAGATTCGGACTTTGTGCCTGATTTTATCGCCGAAAATATCCTCGTGGCCGCTGAGTGGATTGTGAATGATTACAGCAATAAACTCTGAACCTTTTGCCCGGGTTTTTTGTATTATACTTTTGTGAGTCGTGTTAATTTCGGCAGGAAAATTTAGTTTAAAATATACTTGCCTTTTGTCTTTAACAGTATAAAATCGGTAAGCATGGAAAAACAAGCCAGGTACTTCAAAAAACTCGATAACGGTGAAATCAAATGTCAGCTCTGCCCGGTCGGATGCAAGTTAGCCGAAGGGCAGGAGGGTGTCTGTTTCGGGCGCAAAGTCATTGACGGCGAGCTTATTGCCACCAACTACGGCCAGGCTGTGAGCATGCATGTCGACCCGATCGAGAAAAAACCTCTCTATCATTATAAACCGGGTGAACTGATTCTTTCAGTCGGTCCCAACGGCTGTAACCTGTTCTGCAAGCATTGCCAGAACTGGTCGATCTCGCAGGAAAAACAGCGCACCATGACCATCATGCCGGAGGAGCTGGTCGCCGCCTGCAAAAAGGAGAATTCATTCGGGCTGGCCTACACCTATGCCGAGCCGTTTATCTGGTATGAATACCTTCTGGATATCTGCGCGCTGGCTCATGAGAACGGCCTCGACAACGTGTTCGTGACCAACGGTTACATCAATCCTAAGCCCCTGGATGAGATCATGCCCCTGGTGGATGCGCTCAATATCGATGTCAAGTCAATGGATGACAATTTCTACCAGAAGATATGCAAGGGACATCTGAATGTAGTCAAAAACACAGTCGAAGCCTCGGTCAAGGCCGGCAAGCATGTCGAGATAACGTATTTAATCATCACCGATGTCAACGATAAAGATCAGGAATTTCATAAGCTGGTTGACTGGATCGCATCTCTGGATGATCGGATCCCGCTTCATTTTTCGCGCTATTTCCCGAATTACAAGCTGGATTATCCGACTACACCGATCAAGACTCTCGAGACGGCTTATGAAATCGCCAAACAGAAGCTCAAGTACGTTTACATAGGAAATACCTATATCGAAGGTACTTCTGATACTCATTGTCCCGAATGCGGGAATCTACTCGTCAACCGTTCGGGCTACTTCACGCGGGTGACCGGAATAGACTCCGGAAAGTGCTCGCAGTGCGGGACCCGGGCAGACTTCACACTATAACCTGTAACTCCATGGAGGGAAGATGGACAACTTCAATAACCCTGTCGCCGATGTGGAAGAGGAAAAAATGGAAGAGGAAAAGATGGATGATGAAAACACCACGGTGAGCATCCAGAGCGAAGTCGAGAAAGTTCTCGGCGGAACTCTCGAGGGGGCGTTTGAACTTCGGGGAGGCATGGGCCTTCTGGTGACCATCAAGAAAGACAACAAACCGTACGCGCTCGTGATCCAGCGTCCGGTCAACGGATTTGACCCCAAGAAGGATACCGATGTCTATATAACCGAGGGTATGGGTAAATAATCCCCGGTTTATTCCGAAAAGTTTAACAGGCGTCCGATTCGGGCGCCTTTTTATATTGAGGTGGAAACGGCTTTTTATCTTGATTTGGGATTTGATCGTATTACTTTCTGTGAATGTAATATCTCATAGAGGAGGTTGATGATGGTTGTAAAGTGGATAATATTTGTTTTGATGATTGGATTGGTCATGATGGTCGCATGTGGCGGTAACAATAATCCGAAAGTCAAGATGGTTACCTCGATGGGCGATATCTATTTAGAGCTGTATCCCGAAGTCGCTCCCCGGCATGTGGAGAACTTCCTTAAGCTCTCGAAAGAGGGTTTCTATGACGGTCTGATGTTTCACCGCGTGATCGATGGTTTCGTGATCCAGGGCGGATGTCCCAACGGCGATGGCACCGGAGGTTCGGGTGAGAACGTTCCGGCTGAGTTCAATGACAGTATCCATCGCGACGGCACACTTTCCATGGCTCGTGCCGCCGATGAAAACAGTGCTTCCTCACAGTTTTTCATCTGTCTCAACCGTCTTGAGAGCCTGGACAATAAATATACAGTTTTCGGGCAGACTGTAGAGGGATTGGATGTGGTCCACGCAATCGGGAAGACTCCAACCACCGGACGTCGCGGAACACCGCCGAATCGGCCGAAAGAGCCCGTTTATATCAAAAGAATCGAAATTATCAAAGAATAATCTGAATTTTTGTATAGAATCAATGTATAATAGCTAAGATAGCGCATGAGGTCTTTGCGATAAAAAGGAAACATCCGGCTGAATCTTAAGTTATATCTAAAAACTATCAAGTTGATTGCTGATTACAATAGGAGCGGGTCCGGTAAAGATCTGCAGATGAGGAATCTGAATTGTTAGTTACTATCTTTTCATTTATCGTAGTGCTCGGTATCGTGGTGTTCTTCCATGAACTGGGGCATTTTCTGTTCGCCAAACTGTTCGGTGTCAGAGTCTATAAGTTTTCACTCGGTTTCCCACCCAAAATGATCGGCTTCAAAAAAGGCGAGACCGAATACTGTATCTCCTGGGTGCCTTTGGGCGGGTATGTCAAGATGGCGGGTGAGAATCCGATAGAAGCCGAAGAACTTGGCAATGATCCGGGCAACCTGATGACCAAACCGGCTTGGCAGAAAGCGCTGATCTTCGCCGGTGGACCGTTGGCCAACTATGCTACCGCGATTCTGATCGCGACCATGGTGTTTTTCTTCCACGGAAAAGAAATTGTCGATGATGCTAAATTCGTTATCGGACAGGTACGTGAAGGCTTCCCGGCCTCCCAGGCTGGTTTGCAACCGGGGGATATCGTCCGTTCGATCGAAGATAACCCTGTCACGCGGATCACAGACCTGCAGGAGACCTTGAGTGAGGCATCCGGCGACACTATGAAGATCGTCTGGGAGCGTGACGGCACTCTTGACAGCGCCAGTCTGGCAATAGCTCAGGACAGTATTCCAACCCTTAAAGGAGAGTACCGTCAGCAGGGAGTGATCGGGGTAGTGCAAAAAACCGATACGCTCAAGGTCGGACCGGGAGAAGCATTTATACTTGCCAATCAGGCGACCTGGAATATGACATTACTTATCGGGGGATTCGTCAAAAAATTAATTACAGGAGAGGCCTCCAAAAAACTGTTGGGAGGTCCGATCACAATCGCCAAATTCTCCGGCAAAAAAGCCCGCGAGGGGCTTCTGAGCTTTTTCGAATTCATTGTTATGATCTCCATCAATTTGGCGATTCTGAACCTGTTGCCGATTCCGATTCTGGACGGCGGCCACCTGTTCATACTCGGGATCGAGGTGATCAGCCGGAGAAAGCTGAGCCTCAAGCAACGCGCGGTGATTCAACAGATCGGGCTGGCTTTTATACTGCTGTTGACGATCTATGTGACTTACAACGATATCTTTGTCAACTGGAACAATTGACAATTTATGCATTGGATGGATCAAGATGAGTAATTCCAGAGATGACAAGCGGAAAAAAGAGCGCAAACCCAAACAGGACAGCCTCCAGAGCACGCTCGAGTATGTCAAATCGTTCATTATAGCGCTTCTGTTAGCGCTGTTGATCAAGGCTACAGTTATCGAGGCTTACAAGATTCCGACGCCCTCAATGGAATCGACGCTCCTCGCGGGTGATTTCATAATCGGCAATAAATTTATCTATGGTATCAAAATCCCGTTTGTGGATGTTCGTTTGCCAGCCTTCCGCGAGCCAAAACGAGACGATATCATCATCTTCCGGCCACCCCACAGCCCGCATGAGAACTATGTCAAACGTTGCGTGGGATTGCCCGGTGATACCATTCAACTGGTCAACAAACAGCTCTATATAAACGGCGAGCCATACCAGGACTCGGCGTTCACCCAGCACCTGGACCCGCAGGAGATTCCGCGTAACCGGGTGCTTTCCGATCCGTACACATCGGCCCGTTTTCGCTACGGTGTGACCAGCCAAAAGCACAGGCCGTTTGCACCCTTTCGAGACAACTCCAACAAGATCGTGATCCCCGAGGGTAAGTATTTCATGATGGGCGACAACCGCGACAACTCGCTCGATTCACGGATGTGGGGGTATGTCGACCGCGACCAGATCATGGGCAAAGCGCTTATCATCCACTGGTCGTGGGACATCCACGATCAGGATGCGCCCGAGGTCAAGTGGAGCAATCCCCTGACGGTGATTCATAACGTGGGCTACAACCTGATTCATTTCTACGAGAGAGTCAACTGGGACCGTCTGGGCAGTCTGCCTGATTAAAAACTCAGCTCCCGGTTCAAATAGTATACAAATCTTGTTGACTTATCCGCTTCTGGTAATATATTCACGGCCATAAAGTTATGCTGAAGTTGCAGGTACATGCGCTGGGCCGGCGCTATGGGTTCAGGAAGGTTTTCTCAGATCTCGAATTTTCTGCCGAAGCCCCGCAGGCGGTTGTCATCTGTGGTCCCAACGGCTCCGGTAAATCGACTCTGCTCAAGATTCTGACTTACCTTGATCTGCCGACTGCCGGGCAGGTTGTTTATTCATCGGAAAGCCGGAAACCATTGAAAAAAGAGCAGGTCAGAAGCAGTATCGCTTTCGTTTCGCCGGAGTTCAATCTCTACGAGGAGTTGAGTGCTCTGGAGAATCTGAAATTTTACCTGAAGGTTTCCGGGCGCGGATTCGACAGCGGTGAGTGCCTTAAATGCCTCGACAGGGTCGGTCTGGTTAAACGCTCGGATGATTGTATCTCAGAGTATTCTTTCGGTATGAAGATGCGCCTCAAGTACGCTTTAGCGCTGGCTGTGAAACCCGAGGTGCTGGCAGTCGATGAACCCTCGACAAACCTCGACCGAAACGGCCGTGAGATCGCCTATTCGATCATGCGTGAGTTCAAGCGCAAAGGCCTGCTTCTGTTTGCCACTAACGAGGATCATGAAACCGAGATGGGGGATGTGCGGATTGAACTGGGCCGGTAAACTTGTGGCATTGATTGTCAAGGACTTTAAGGTCGAACTGCGTACACGCTACGCGGTCAACGCCCTGTTGATGTTCGCCCTGGTGACCCTTCTGACGATCGGGATCACAGTTGCGGGAATGCCTCTGGATGCTCTATTGCATGCGGTCCTAATCTGGATTTTGATATATTTTGCCGCCCTTCAGGGACTCTCGCTCGGGTTTATACGAGAGGAGGAAGCTAAAACGGCCATGAACCTCAGGATCTACGCTTCCCCGGGGACTGTCTTTTTTGGCAAATTTATTTTTTCATGCCTGGTCCTGTTGTTTTTGACAGCCATTCTCCTGCCGTTATATTATATCCTGATGAGGCTGGTAGTGATTGAACCGGCGATTTTTATACTGGTCGCGATTCTGGGCGCAATCGGCATGAGCGCGGTTACGACCCTGATCTCGGCTATCGTCTCCCGTGCCAATATGCGCGGGGCGTTGTTCGCGGTTTTGTCGTTTCCGCTGGTGATACCGCTTTTGATCGTGGCGATTTCGGCCACCTCGGTCTGCCTGGGTGGACCGGAGAGAATCAGCCTGGCCGACAGCCTGCAGATCATGATCGGTTACCCGGTGGTGGTGCTGGCAGTTTCCAGCCTGTTATTTGAATATATCTGGAGTGCTTAGGATGCGTACGGAGATAAGATACGGAATTCGCGATATGACCTGGCTGAAGATCCTGATCGGCCTGCTTATGACCGTGATGATCGTGCTCTCGTTTATGACCGAGAAACCGGTGGCTGATTTCGGCGACGAGTTTCGAATCTTTTACTACCATGTGCCCCTGGCGATTGTTTCCATGCTGGCTTTTCTGGTCAACTTGATATTCTCGGTTCGATACATCAGAAATCGCGATCCCCTGGATGATATCCGGGCCTGCTCGGCTTCGGAACTGGGACTTCTGATGGGTGTTCTGGCCACGATCAGCGGTTCGATTTTTGCGCGAATAGCATGGGGGTCATTCTGGAACTGGGATATCCGCGAAACCTCGTTTGCGATACTTTTGGCTATCTATGGTGCCTATTTCGCTCTCAGGAGCGCGGTCGAGCCCGGGCAGAGAAAGGCGATTTTTTCTGCGGTCTATTCGGTTCTGGCATTTATATCCGTACCCGTATTCGGGTTTATTGTCCCTCGTATTTACAATTCACTTCACCCCGAAGACACGCTGATATCGAGCGGGAAAATTGCCCTGGGTGGCACGGTCGCGGTAGTATTTGTCTTGTCCCTTATGGCCTTTTTACTTTTATTCGTCTGGCTGTTTAATTTGCGCTGGAGGTCGGTTTACCTGGAACGTTTTGTGAAGGAGAGAGGTTATGAATAATCTGACATATGTACTGGCGGCAAACCTAATCATCTGGCTCGGTTTTTTCGTATACCTTTTACGTACCGACAGCCGGCTTAAAAAATTGGAGGAGAAGTGCAGCCGCGAGTAATCGCAGTGATAGTAATAGTGGTCGTTTTTGGCGGTTTGATGTTTTCGTCTCTGGTCCGTTCCTGTTCTCCCCATGTCGAATTCACCGAGGCCAAATCGGGTGACCGGGTGCAGGTCTATGGGCAGATTGTCAGGGATCGGGCCGAATTCGATTCCACTGCTCTCACGCTCAGGTTCAATCTTAAAAACGAAAATGGTGAGATTTTACCAGTGGTTTACAAAGGCGTTGTGCCCTCAAATTTCGAGTATGCCGAGGAAGCAACCTGTTCCGGTGTATGGGAGGGGAGTCATTTTCAATGCGACCAGCTCCTGTTAAAATGCCCTTCCAAATATGAGGGTGATGTCGACACCAGCGCTAACTACGAATTTTATATCGAAGACGAGGACGCATGAGCACTCTCGGCAACGGGCTTCTTCTTTTATCAGCAATAACCTGCCTGGGGACGATCGCCCTGTTCGGGCTGGCCGCCTTTAAAAATGAACGTCATGAAAAAAACGCCCGGACTCTGTATTACCTGTTTGTTGTTTTCGGCGCGCTCTCGTCGGCGCTTTTACTGTCACAAATTTTGGCACACAATTTTGAACTCGAATATGTTTACAGCTATTCATCTTTAAGCCTCGATTTCTTCCTGTTGGTTTCAACTTTCTGGGCCGGGCAGGTGGGGACATTTCTGCTCTGGCTGTTGTTCACCGGAGTTTGCGGACTGTTTCTTTTGCGCGTGAAATGGCGCTTCAAAAACCGGATGCTTTTCTTCTATCTGTTGACGGCCCTGTTCCTTTTAGCTTTGCTCTACGCCAAGTCACCTTTCGCGACCCTGACACCGGAGATGCTGGGTGTGGGGCCGGATCAGTTTCCGCCACCCGACGGCCGGGGGTTGAATCCGCTTTTACAGAATTTCTGGATGGTAATCCATCCGCCTATCGTCTTTCTCGGTTATACCCTGATGGCGGTACCCTTCGCGTTTGCTTTGGCGGCGCTTTCGGCCAATGATTATAAAGACTGGGCCAAAAAGACTCTGCCCTGGAGTTTAATCGCTTCGGCTGTTCTGGGGCTGGGAATTTTTCTGGGCGGTTACTGGGCCTATGAAACCCTCGGATGGGGCGGTTACTGGGCCTGGGATCCGGTCGAGAACTCATCTTTGATACCCTGGCTGACTAACCTGGCTTTGATTCACGGTCTATTGATTGAACGATCACGAGGAAGCCTGCGCAAAACCAACCTGATGCTGGCGCTGGTCGGTTACCTGCTGGTACTCTACGGTACATTTCTGACCCGCAGTGGCATCCTGCAGGAGTTCTCCGTGCATTCATTTACCGACCTCGGAATAAATTCCTACCTGGTCGGATTCATGGCCGCTTTTTTAGCTCTTGCGCTGGGAATGTTTTTCTATCGACTGCCCACACTCCTCAAGTCTCAGCCACAAAAAGAAAAGAGCGGTAATTATGAAACCCTGATGATTTTAGGGGCATTGTTCACGATTTTACTGGCGGTTCTGACCTGGGTGGGTACATCCTGGCCGGTGATTACGACAATTCTTGGCAGTCCCTCCAATGTCGGTCAGGAGTTTTATAACCGGATCGCATTTCCGATAGCGATTGTGATGACAATCCTGACTATTGTCGCCAGCGCGTATCTCTATTTCGGCCGCAAAGAAGGATCGATCAAACGTCACTTGGCAGTTTCCGCCGTGGCAGGTATAGCTCTGGGTGTAGTCTCATTTCTTCTCGGGGTAAACCGTATCGATCATCTGATATATCTATTCCTGGCTTACACAACGATTGCGATAAACCTGCAGATCATAGCTTCGATTCGCGGGCTGACTATTGTTCGTCTCGGCGGCCATATTTCGCATATCGGGCTGGGTGTCGTACTGGTTGGATTTTTGATATCGTCAGTTTTTGCCAGAAGTTCCGACCTGGTCAAACTGGGAAACGATCAGGCCAAGCAGGTGCTGGACTTGAAATGCCGTTTTCTGGGAATCGGTCAGAATTTCTTCGACCCTGACAATCGTGTCAAAATAGAGGTTGAAACTGCTGATGGACGATATGTGGCCGATCCGGTTTTCTACCAGGATCCGTATTCACGCCAGACCATGATCAACCCGTATATAAAGAAACACCTGTTTTATGATACATATTTCGCGCCCCAGAGATATCTGCCCGATTACACGACCTTGACTTTGGCCAAGGGAGATACCAACAGCGCCTATGGCTATGACATCAGATTCAACAGTTTCAAGATGGAGAGTCATGACCAGACCGGCACGATGAAAGTCGGGGCCTCGCTCGACATACGCGCTGAGGACACGACATACAATCTGGTCTCGTATTATTCTCCCGATCCGGTTCTCCATGAGCGAATCGGGTATACTGAGATACCCGGTTCTGATTACCGCATCTATATCGATCGCGTGCTGGCCGATGAGGGCAAGGTTGTGATGGATGTAGTCGGTACGGGTCAGCTCGTGGTCGAAGTTTCGAAAAAGCCGATGATCAACCTGGTCTGGCTCGGGTCTGTATTGATCGTTATTGGGGCATTGATGGCGTTTATAGACAGGTACAATAAGGCTGGCAAATATTCCTAAATTTTTATTGCCTGGACGCATCTAAATGTTAACTTTTTGGCGGTGATGAATATGGAAATTTATCTTGGAATGGACATCGGATCGGTAGCCCTCAAGCTGGTAGCGCTGGGGTCGGATCGCACTCTTAAATATGCTGACTACCGTCGCCTGCACGGGCAACCCTCGGATATTTTACAAAATTCCCTCGACGATCTCAAAAACAAAATAAACATCGATTCCGTGCGTGGCGTAGTGATCACAGGATCGGGAGCACATGTGGCGCAGAACTTGGTTGGCGGTGAAATCATCAACGAGATTCTAACTGTCTCGCGGACCGCCTCTGAATTGATCCCGGAGGTCAATACATTGATTGAAATGGGCGGGGCCGATTCCAAACTGCTCTGCTACTCCCACAGCGGTGACCAGCTGGCCCTGACAGATTTCGCCATGAACTCGCTCTGCGCGGCCGGAACCGGTTCGTTTCTTGACCAGCAGGCCAACCGTCTCAAGGTTAAAATTGAGGAGGAATTTGGCACCCTGGCATTGAAGTCAAAGCATCCGCCCCGGATCGCCGGGCGCTGTTCGGTGTTTGCCAAGTCCGACATGATCCACCTGCAACAGATAGCTACCCCCGATTACGATATCGTAGCCGGTCTCTGCTATGCGGTGGCTCGCAATTTCAAGTCCGCGATCGCCCGGGGCAAGAAGATCATTAAGCCGATTGCGTTTGTCGGAGGAGTGGCGTCCAACGCCGGTATGATCAAAGCTTTCGAGGATATTCTCGAACTCGAACCGGGCGAGCTTGTTATCCCGGAACAGCATCGGATTTTCGGAGCCTACGGTTCAGCCCTGCTTGCTCTGGAGAAAAAGATTGGAGCTGACTTCGATCTGACAGTCCAGAAGATGAGCTCTCGCAAAAGACGCGAACTGGCAGACATAAAGACCCGCGAAAAACTCGTTTACAGCTATCCCGACCAGAAACATTACAAAACTACCCTGACGCTCAAGCGCGGTCCCGAACCACAGGTGACAGAGGGGTATCTGGGAGTGGATATCGGTTCTCTGTCAACCAACCTGGTCGTGATCGACAAGGATTACAATGTGATTGCGAGGCGTTACCTGATGACCGAGGGCCGTCCGATCGAAGCTGTCCGCAGGGGCTTAAAAGAAATCGGGACAGAGCTGGGTGATTCGATTAAAATCATCGGGTGCGGTACGACCGGAAGCGGAAGGTACCTGATCGGTGACTTTATCGGCGCTGACGCGGTCCGCAACGAGATCACAGCGCAGGCCCGGGCCGCCATCCAGATCGATCGCCGGGTTGATACGATCTTTGAGATCGGGGGACAGGACTCAAAGTATATCGCTATCGATGATGGTGTCGTGGTCGATTTCGAGATGAATAAGGCTTGTGCCGCGGGAACCGGGTCTTTTCTGCAGGAACAGGCGGAAAAACTAAATATAAAGATCAACGAAGAATTTGGCGAGCGCGCTCTGGCCTCCCATTGTCCGGTCGGGTGCGGTGAACGCTGTACGGTTTTCATGGAGTCCGACCTGACATCATATCAGCAGGCCGGGGTCGAAAAAGATGACCTGGTGGCCGGGCTGGCCTACTCGATCGCCGCTAATTATCTCACCCGTGTGGTGCAGAAACGCCGGATCGGCGAGCATGTCTTCTTCCAGGGCGGAGTGGCCTGGAATAAGGGAGTGGTAGCCGCGTTTGAAAAAATCCTGGGCAAATCTATCACAGTACCGCCTCATCACGATGTCACCGGCGCGATCGGGGCGGCGATTATCGCCATGGAACAGGGGGACGGTGAGCAAAGCCGTTTCCGCGGATTTGACCTCTCGGACCGCAAATACACAGTTGAATCGTTCACCTGCGAGGACTGCTCCAATATGTGCGAAGTCCGCGAAGTCAAAATCGAAGGTGAAAAACCGTTGTATTACGGTTCTCGCTGTGAAAAATATGATGCCGAAGCTAAAACCGTCGACAATGATCGCTTCGATTTCTACAAATTCCGCAAGAAAAAACTGTATTCCTCTGTAATAAGGCAAAGTGCGACCAAAAAAGAACAGGTGATCGGATTCCCGCGCGTATTGATATTCCATGAACTGTACCCCTTCTGGGCTTCGTTTTTCCGTAGCCTGGGCTACAAGGTCATCCTGTCCGCTCCGACCAACCAGCGGATGCTGTCTTACAGTCTGGAGAATTTCTCGGCCGAGACCTGTTTTCCTATCAAGGTCGTCAACGGCCATATCCGCGAACTCTTGAATAAAGATGTCGATTACATATTTTTACCGTCGATAATTCACATGTCGGAAAACGGCACGCCTCATGAGAACAGTTTTTTCTGTCCTTATGTGCAGTCGATACCCTACACGATTCGAGCCAATTTCGATCTGGAGAAGACCAACACCGAGCTGGTTACGGTGCCGTTTTCGATGAAGATGGACAAGCTTCAGCTGACCTCGGCTTTGAGGCAGTTGAAATCGGATTTTTCTATCAGCGACGATGATTATAACCGTGCCATCGAGACCGCCTACGACAGCCAGCAGAGCTTTTACAGGGCGATGGCCGACAAGGGCCGTGAATTTCTTGAGAAGCGGGACAAGTCTAAGCCGGCGATATGTATAATCTCGCGACCGTACAATGGCTGTGATGACGCGCTTTCTCTTGAGATACCTCGTAAACTGCTGGATCTGGGTGTGGAAGTTATGCCTATGGAAGCTCTGCCGTTGACTTCCAATTTTGACAAACTGACAGAGGCAAATATGTACTGGCGCTACGGCCAGAGGATCCTGGCGGCGGCCGAAATCATCCGCGATATCCCCAACCTGTACCCGGTTTATATCACGAATTTCGGATGCGGTCCGGATTCATTCGTGATGCATTTCTTCCATGAGCGCCTGGGTGGCAAACCCTGGTTACAGTTGGAGATCGACGAGCATTCGGCTGATGCCGGTATCGTCACCCGTCTGGAAGCGTTTCTGGACAGCCTGGAGGGTAAAATCGGTCGGGAAGAATACGCTCACAGGGATCGTGTCGCTCCGCGTTTGAAACCGGGGGAGAGGACCGTTTATGTCCCCTATATGTCCGACCATGCAATCGCGTTCGCGGCCGCAATGAGAGCGGTCGGCACTCCTGCCGAAGCCTTGCCCGAGCCGGATTCGACAGCTCTCGAATATGGCAAAAAATACACTTCCGGCAAGGAATGTTTCCCCTGCCAGGTGACCACAGGCGACATCTTGCGCAAGATCCATTCCGAGGATTTCGACCGCGAGAAGAGCGCATTTTTTATGCCCTCGGCATCCGGGCCATGCCGTTTCGGGCAGTATCATCTCTACCAGAGGCAGATTCTGGATGAGATCGGCTATGATGATGTACCGATCGTTTCGCCAAACTCGCGTACCGGCTACGACGATATCACTTTGGGTTCGGATGATTTCCAGACCTTGGCCTGGCGCAGTCTGCTGGGCACTGATCTGCTGTTTAAACTCTACCATCGCTTCCGTCCCTATCAAAAGGACAAGACCGAAATAGATCATCTCTATCGCCGTTATTTACACAAGCTGGCCGATCATATCGAACATCGCCGCGAACTCGAACCGTTTTTCGTGTCTGCCCTGGCGGATTTCAAGTCGTTCGGCAATGGCTCAGGCGAAAGCTTTCCCGTGATCGGTGTAGTGGGCGAAATCTTTTTGCGCGCCAATCGCTTTTCTAATAATTTCCTGATCGATCATCTCGAAAGCCTGGGAGCAGAAGTCTGGCTGGCTCCGATGGCGGAGTGGATCTTCTACACGAATTTCACTTACCGTCTCAGGACCCGTGAGGAGAACCGCCTGGGTGAATTTTTTGGCGCAAATATCAAAAATTTCATTCAGCACAAAGAAGAGCACAAGCTCGTGGAACTGCTCGCCGATGAGATTCCCGCGGCCTATGATCCGCCGGTGGAAGAGGTAATCGAGCTGGCCCAGCCATACATCGATGTCAGTTTCTCGGGCGAAGCGATTCTCTCGATCGGTAAAGCGATCGAATACTGTCACAAAGGGGCCGGCGGGGTTGTCAATGTTCTGCCGTTTAACTGCATGCCCGGAACGATAGTCTCGGCTATATCCAAGAAGGTCTCCGAGGACCTGGGCGATCTGCCCTGGCTCAACCTGGCCTACGAGGGGCTCTCCGACCAGGGAGATGATCTTCGGCTGGAAGCGTTTGTGCATCAGGTCAGGCAGTTTTCGAAGCTGAAATCATCGGTCTGATTTTTTTATTGCGCTTGAAGCACCATTCTCTATATTTCATCTGTTTTGTTTAAGCCATTCCTGCTGGATCATGCTCTGCAGGAACTGTGAACAAATCATGGTCGAGCGTTGTTATTTATCCTGAATTTGTCGATGCGGGATTGATTTTTGAAGAAGATCTGTTTAACTTGATAAATGATGGTTTATTAAACGATATGAGGAGGAAAGATGCCGAAACATGTGACTGAGAAGGATTTCAAAACCGAAGTACTCGAATCCGATGTCCCCGTCATGGTAGATTTCTGGGCAGAATGGTGTTTCCCCTGCAAGACGATTGCGCCTTTGGTGGATGAGCTGGCCAAGGAATATAACGGCAAAATCAAAGTGGTCAAAGTCGATGTCGATTCCAACAACCGGATCGCCGCAGATTACATGATTATGAGCATTCCTTCGCTTCTGTTTTTCAAGGATGGCAAAGTCGTCGACACGATTCGCGGCGCTGTCGCCAAAAAGCAGATCCAGGAAAGAATCGAAAAACATCTCTGAGGTAATATGGCTGAAATACCGAATCCACCACCTGAAAAAATTAAGCAGATCCTGAAAAACTCGAAAGTTGTCGCGGTAGTAGGGCTATCCCCTAAGCCGGACCGGGCTTCCAATGATGTAGCCGTATATTTAAAAAAACAGGGCTATAAAATCATTCCGGTAAATCCGGGTCATGACGAAATTCTGGGCGAAAAATCATATCCGTCATTGAGCGATATCCCCGAAAAAGTCGATATCGTCGATGTTTTCCGCCGTCCGGAACAGGTCGGTCCCCCGATCGAAGGCGCAATCGAGATCGGCGCACCGGTAGTGTGGCTTCAACTCGGTATCCGTAACGATGATGAGGCCCAGAAAGCCGTCGACGCCGGCTTGACGGTGATTCAGGATAAATGTATCAAACAGGAACTGATGAGCCCGTTTTAGTTCCCGATATTATACCGCTTCCGGTTACAACTTGTTAATCGCCTGACGGTTTTGCCTGTATAAGATAGATGGAGATATTTTGGGGGTAATGGATCAATAGCCGTAAGGCTTTATCCGATAAAAAGAATATGAGATATTATCAGGGCGGACAGATACGGATGGGTTTCGGACGAGGCCTGACGCCGGTAATCAAGTGGCTGGTAATCATAAACGTAGTCATGTTTGTGATCCAGATGCTGGATCGATCCGGAACCGTAACCGATTATCTCGGCTTGTCCCCGCAGGCGGTGCTGACCGGGCCGATGGTCTGGCAGGTGTTCACTTACCAGTTTCTGCATGGCGGATTCTTCCATATCTTTTTTAATATGTTCGTGCTCTGGATGTTTGGTACTGAAATCGAGCAGGCCCTGGGCAGTCGCCGTTTCCTGCGATTCTACCTGATCTGCGGGACCGGGGCCGGCCTGATCACGGTCCTGACAATGTTCTCCGTCCCGATCAATGTCATCGGAGCCTCAGGAGCGGTGCTGGGCGTTCTGGTCGCCTTCGCGGTCATGTTTCCCAACCGGGTCGTTTATCTCTATTTCCTGTTCCCGATCAAGGTCAAGTACCTGGTCATGGTCCTGATCGCGATCGACCTTCTGGCGGCCTGGTCAGGCGGGGGGGGCAATGTCGCCCACCTGACTCACCTGGGTGGCGCATTGATCGGTTTTATCTATATGAAATCCGACTTGCGCTTTTTCTCGCTCGGAAGAAAAGTCCGTGGCCTGCGCGATAGTCTCAAGTCGCGTAAACAAAAAAAAGAGCGTGAATCCAATGACCGCATGATGGAAGAGGTCGACCAGATACTCGATAAGATTTCCGAGGTCGGCTATGAAAACCTGTCTGAGCGCGAAAAGAAAATTCTCAAAAACGCTTCCAATAAACTCTCCCAGAGGAAGGATTAAGTGGCTAGAAAATTTCTAATTGCCGATGAATCCGATGCTGTGCGTGCGGTCGCTGTCAATATTCTGAGGCAGAACGGCCATGAGGTACTGACTGCCTCCGGAGGAGCTGAAGCCTGGGAGATTCTCAAAAGCGGAAAAGTTGATCTGGGGATAATAAATTCCTCTTTGGAGGGCATGGACGGTTACACGCTTTCCAAGCTGGTCAAGGAGGATTCTTCTATTAAAGACACGAAAGTAGTCCTGCTTTTAGCTACCTCGGAGGTTGTCAACCAACATAAACTGATCACCGCTTCGCCCGACGGCACCCTCAGCAAACCGTTTGCGCCTCCGGATCTACTGGAAAAAGCCTCGGAGGTCCTGGGCGAGAGGCTGGCAAAAGAACCGAAGAAGAAGGGAAACAACCTTCATGAATCGGTTTCGGAGATGGAGATGAACGAGGACGAAGTCGCTGACACTATTGACTTTAACTCGATTTTCGCGGAAGATGAAAAAGAGGATTCAGACGAAGTCGAATTTACCGATATAGTTAGTGAGGAAAAGAGCTCAAAATCTGATGACACACAAGAGGTTGAAGAGTTGGAAGCCTCCGAGAGAAATACCACGCCCAAAAAAGAAGAAAAACCGGTGACCGAGGAAAACGAAATTCGACTTGCAGAAGACCAGTATGGTATGGAGAAACCGCTGGAAGAGTCCGAAGTGGAAACTCCTCACGATTACAGCTGGTTTATCCGCGAGATGAAAAACGAGATTTCCGAGGACAAAAAGCCGGAAAAACCTCAGCCGGAGGGTGAGAAAAAGCCGGAAAAGAAATCATCCGATAAATCGAAAGCCGATGATTTCCTGAATGCTGATGAGCCGACCGGCGTCTTCAAGGTTGAAGAAATCGGTACCTCAGGTATTCGTATACCGGAAGACCAATCATCTCAGGAGTCTGAAGATTATAAGAGCCATATCAGAGATGATTCCCCCACTAAGGAAAACAAAATCCCAGACCAGAAACAGGAAACAAATGAGCCGGAATCCAAGCTGACGCTGGCCGAGAGGCTTCTGGTCAAAGAACTTGCCCGCAAGCTGGCGGATCGAATTGTAAAACAACTACCCCGTGACAAGATCCATCAAATGCTCGAAGAGGTGCTTTCCGAGCTAAAAAACTATTGACACTTTTAGTTCTTCTTATCACATTACTTCATTCTGAATTACATCATAAGGAGCATCTATGGCTTTTTCTCAGATTACTGACGCTTTAATCAGGATTGTTGCTACCACGGGTGGTGGATTCGATCTCGGTCCATTGGCGCCGACCAGCGGTCCGGATGTCACCCTGTGGGCCGCTTTTGTGGCTGGTTTGCTGTCGTTTTTTTCTCCCTGTGTTCTGCCTTTGATCCCGGGCTACCTGTCGTTTATATCCGGTGTTTCGATTGACAGGTTGCAGTCCGATGTCAACCGCAGTGAAGTTGTCAAAAGGACGTTCTACACCAGCCTGGTGTTTGTACTCGGTTTCTCGACCGTGTTTATTCTCCTGGGGGCAACTGCGACCGCCGTCGGATCTGCCATGGGGCAATACCGCGATATAATTTCGAAAGTATTCTCAGTTATAATTCTAATATTCGGTCTTCACTTTTTAGGCGTGTATCGTCTCAAGTTTCTGGCCTTCGAAAAGAAGATGCATGTGCAGGCCAAACCGCTCAATCTGATCAGCATCTACCTGATCGGGCTGGCATTCGCGTTCGGCTGGACACCCTGTGTCGGACCAATCCTGGCGACTGTTCTGGGGATTGCCAGCCAGAAAAGCCATGTCGGCCAGGGTATCATCCTGCTGGTTTTTTATTCACTCGGTATGGCCATTCCATTCATCGTCACAGGTATCGCCATGAATTCCCTGCTGGGTGTTTTCGGCTGGGTCAAGCGCAATTTCCGGATTATCGAGATCGTCAGCGGAGTGCTTTTGATTGCAGTGGCTGTGTTAATGTTCTTCGGTGTGCTCGAAAGGCTGTCCAGTTCCCTGGTGAGTTAATTTAATCCGATTTTTTAACGTACAGGTCTTGATTAATAAGACGGGTTGCATATATTGACTGCCAAAGGAAGCTGAAACAGAAGGATTTTATGTCCGCACAGAAAAAGCAGGCCGCATTGATAATATTTCTGGAAGATACCAACCGGGATATGATCCATAATCGCCTGACCGACGATCTGACCCGTGTGGAGAAAAATAACCTCTACCGCGCATTTCTGGAAGATACCATGTATACCTGTCTCAGCATGAATAATGTGGCTGTTATGGTAAATTATCCCTCTGAAGTGGCCCGTGAGATTGTCGAGGAAGCGATTGAAAACCTCAAGCATAAATTGACCCCCAAGAAACGCAAGTTTATCGACAGCGATGATTTCGTGGCTGTATCCAGCAAAGGAGAAAGTCAGGGGGAGAGGCTTCGCAACGCTTTTGGCCGGGCATTTAGGTGCGATTATTCACCGGTTCTTTTAATCGGCTGTGTTACACCGACCCTTTCCAGGAGTGTACTCCAGAACGCTGTTCGACAGCTTAATAAATATGATGTGGTTTTCGGACCGACTTTGGAAGGGAGCTACTACCTGATCGGGCTCTCCAGCCATGAGCGTGATCTTTATGCGAAGATCGACTGGGATGACCTCAACACCGCCCTTTACAGCCAGATGGTTTCAGTAGCCGAAGACGAATCGCTCAAATGGAACGAACTCGATTTGTGGTACGATTTGCGCCAGCCGGAAGACTTTGAATTCCTGGTGCGCGATATTAATTTTTTCAGGCAGGTCGGTGATGAAAAATCAGCCAGCTCAACCGAAGAAGTACTCGATGAAATACTAAAGAAGATATCATGATACACAAACTTGAAAGAATGCTCTGGCAACAGGTCAAACAGATCGTGCCGGACAAAATCGACACTATTGTTTTTCCAATCGGCACCATGGAAGCCCATGGCGCTGCCTGCCTCGGAACTGATGTCTACATTCCGTACGATATCTCCGAGCATGTCTGCGAGAGATTTAATTACGTGCTGGCTCCGCCGGTATGGTACGGAATCACCCGCTCGCTTCTGGCATATCCCGGTTCGCTTACTGTGGAGCCCGAGGTGCTCAAACCGTATGTGCTCGATATTCTGAAATCCTTCAAGCGCCACAAGTTCAGGCGGATTATCGTCATGAACGGTCATGGTGGCAACAACAAGGTCCTCAAGGACTGCGCTTCGATCGCATTCCGCGAGCTCGACCTGCAGGTGGCGGTGATTCACTGGTGGCTTTTATGCGCCGAGGTGACACGCGAGTTCTATGGCCAGGAGGGTGGCCATGGAGGAATCGATGAAACCGGCTATGTCATGTCAGTCGATCCGGAACTTGCCGATAAATCATATTATAACGATAAGCTGGTTTACGAGCATGTCTTTGCCGCCGATGTCTATCCCTATCCGGGGACGATCGGCCTGTATAACGACAAAGGCGAAGGTCGACCTGACTTCGATTACGAAAATGGCAAAGCCTATTCGGTCAAGGTAAAGGAAAAAGTCTCGGACACTTTAAAGTATATTATCGACGGCTGGGATGCCAATTTGTAAGCTGAATTTGCTCAATAAAAAAGCTCCGCGGGTCAGCGGGGCTTTTCTTTTTATCATATCTTACAATCTGAATCCGGTCGTTATATACATCCGCGTTAAATCATAATCCTCGACAATATTCGTGCTCACATCCTCGAATTTATAACCACCGAACACGACAGCGATATCGAGCGTCATGATGCGGTCGATAAGGTACCCCGCTCCAAAAGTGAAAAACCGCCGGTCATCGATCACCTTTCTGCCGGCAAGCCGATTTGTGCTGATATCGATGCCGTAATCCCAGGGCAACGGGTCGGACATAAAGCCAGCCCTGAGCTTTAAGCCGACGCGCGGGATCAGGTACTCGGCCCCGATCGAGAAACCGAGCGCGTCACGATAAAAATTGTCGATGTAGAGGTTTTCTGACTCGAGCAGGGGATCGTCCTGGTATTCCATCTGCGACCAGTCAGCATAGTTGATGTCAGCAGAAAGCTGGAGGTAATTCAGGTTGACAGCGATACCTGCTCCCAGCTTAAACGGCGTCCGCAGGTCGTATTCATAGCGACCAGCCTGAATATCATCATTTGTACCTCGGCTCTGTGTGCGTTGGACGAATTCCTCGTCAATATTATAGTAGACCGGAGATTCGACCGTGAGACCGAATTTAACCCTGTTGCCGGGCGTCACCAAAAATCCCATTTTGGCAGATATCCCCTGGTAGCTGTCTTCGATATTGTCGCGGAAGTGAATATAAGTATCGATGTTTTCTTCGCGATAGTCCCAGTAATAGTCGTCTTTACCGAAATAGTAATTCAAACTTGCTCCCACCGAGACTTTGGGCGAAATATCGATACCGGCTCCTGCGCTCAGGGCATACAGGGAACCGCTTTCCGACTCCTCGGCATAAACAGTCTTATCTGTATCTGCCTCGTCCGGGATAACATGCCTGAAAGCCTGATCAAAGCTTTTGACCCGGTTGAGTCCGAACGCAAACACCAGGCTTCCGCGATAGGTTGGATATGGAATCGATAGATTGAGGCAGTTCAGACGAGTATTACTCTGGCTGATATCGCCATAACCTTCGGAGTAGAAACCGCTGATACCGTCGGTCGAATTATCAAGGCTCTGGTGCGAGATCCCGGCCTGCATTTCGATCCTGCGTATTTTGGCCAGTGCCGCCGGGTTGTAATACAGCGCGCTGCCATCCAGGACCGAAGCTATATGCGCACCGCCCATACCCATAGCGCGCGCGCCGACACCAAAGAAATTACCGGCCGTCATCTCCGGGATGGTGGATACTTCCTGCGCCGGTGAGAGCGGGCAGAGTATTACAAACAGCAGGCCGATACTAACTGTTATAAATCTATTATTCATTACACCTCTCTTTATTTGGGTGTTCTACGGCGTTCCGGTTTTTCCTTTTTTCCGGAGCCGGAGCCCTTTTTATCGCCAGAATTTTGATCATCCGACTTATTTTCTCCGCGGTATTTACCCTCTTTGGTACCACTGGCCTGGCCACCTGATCCTCCTGAACCCGACCCCGGGGGAGTAATGCCCGCCGGCGGAGGATCGTAATCAGGGTAGGGTACTTTGATTCCGCGACGTCTCTCGGGAGGTTCGACCGGATCGCGGTAGACCGCTCCTGAACTGCCTGAGCCGGTATCCCAGAAATAGTCTTCCCACCACCATGGATATGTGTAGTACAGCTCGTAGTTTTCCCAGTAATCCCAGTAATGCGGAAAACCGACCGGATCATAACCAAACGGGTATTCAGCCAGGTTGGTATGACATTCCAGGCAGCGTGTGCCGGCTTCTTCTGCATGAAGTTCTGCTTCCTCGACTTTGGGATGCTTGATCATAGTGTAACATCCCTGGCTGATGATACCGAGTATTACCAGTAAACCAGTACAAAGCATCAATCGTGAGGTCAATGGACGCTTTTTAAAATCTTTCAACATAAGTAAGTCTCAATTCACGAGTAATCGAATCCGCGCCCCGCGAATTCTTCAATATATCTTTAAATTTGGCAGTCAATTCGAGCCGTTCAGAGAAATTCCACTTAAAGGCGAAATTCAGGTAACCCCGCCCGCGTCCATAGGGGATACCACTGCGGTTATCGTTGAAGGCGGACTGGTATTCACCCAGGAATGTCAGGTTGCGGTTAAAAGAGATATCGAATCCCCCGTAGAAGGAAATGTCCTTGTCATTGTCTTTATCGCCTTCCATCGGATTGTAGTTGATTCCGCCATGGATACCGGACAGCCAATCCATGAAACGGTAAGCCTTGGACACCACCAGATAAAACCCGGGAGCCTTGAAATGGTAACGGTCCAGGCCGGCATCGTATGCCCCGGTTCCCTGGGATTCATAGCCGAGTGATACCGCCGGAAAACCGAGATTCTCATCGATTAAAAGCAGCTTCACCAGGTACTGTGGACGCTCATTCCAGTCCGGTTCATCCGATCCCAGTATCTTGACACCACCGTAGGAAACACCGATCATGAAACGGTTGTGCAGGCCGATGTTGATCGCGCCCAGAAGTCCCCCGGCCGAGAAAGCATCCAGCTCGATTTCGAAAGAAGCCCGCTTGAGGTTGCCGGCGGTCGGAAAATCGACCAGCCTGTGCGGTGCACGGTCCAGGGGCACCGGTTCGCGGGGGATAATGTCCTGGCTTAAAAGACTGCCTGCTGATATCACGATTATTCCTATTGCTATAATTAGAATACTTTTTGGCATCCTGCCTCCTGACCTGTCAATATGTTTTGAAACAAACATATTTTCCACGACAGGTCGGTCAACTAAAATATCCTCTTCAGTATATACGGGCAAAAACACTGCCAATCGGAAGGCACATTCAAAAATAGCAGAAAACTGTTAACAAACAGTTCAGTTTGGAAAAACGACTATCTGATTGTGGTGATATGTTTCCAGGGCCTGCACATTAATTGGGCAACAGGCATTGCGTGATGCACAATAATTCAACCCCAGCGTTCGAAATCAACTATTTCCGACAGCGGTTTTCGATTGGTAGGGGAGGGTTGATAACGCGTATATCCAAGAGTCAGGATTCCGACTACCCGGACTTCCTCGGGGATTTTCAGGGCTTTCTTGATTTTGTCCTCGTAGAACGCGCCCAGCCAGCAAGTGCCCAGCTCAAGCTCGGCCGCGGCCAGCATCATGTGTGTCATGGCTATCGACACATCGATCGAATAAGCGTTCTGACCGCAGGTCATGACATACTCAGGGTTTGTCCCGCAACAGATTATCAGCACCGGGGCTTCACTGACGAATTTCTGCTGACGGAAGGCATGGGTCAGTTTTTCGATCTTGGATTTATCGCGCACGACAACGAATTTCCAGTCCTGTTTGTTATTCGCGGATGGCGCGACACGACCGGCTTTGAGAACCCGGGTCAATTTCTCATCTTCGACCGGCCTTTTCTCGTAAGCCCTTATGGAACGGCGTTTTTCTATCAATTCAAAAAAGTCCATCGAACTCCCTTTCAGTTTTTTACAAGCTATCATTCGGCCTTGCGATGTCAACCAATTTTATGGGGAATTTGCTGGAAGAATGACGTTTTATGGCTTATACTGTCAGCTTATGGAAATCATCAAGTTAACTGCTGTTTTTGTGATTATCCTGGTTTTGATGCGCCTGCGCGTGCCGATCGGTGTGGCCATCTTCACCGGTGGTATCACACTCAGCCTGCTGTTCGGCCAGAAAATCATCGACCTGGGCGTGTCTCTTTTTCATGGAGCGACTTCCTGGAAGACTATCCGGATCGTCCTGATCGTGAGTTTTGTCAGCACTTTGGGCGCATTGATGAAGCATTTGCGGATGACCCGACGGCTGGTACGTGGAATCGAAAATATCTCCGGATCGGTCAAAACTTCGCTGGTGCTGTTACCGGCTATAATCGGGTTAATGCCGATGCCGGGAGGGGCTCTGTTGTCGGCTCCTCTGGTCAAGGAGGCATCCGAGGACAGGCGGATTTCCAATGCCCGCCTGGCGGCGATCAATTTCTGGTTTCGGCATATCCTCGAATTCTGCTGGCCGATCTACCCCGGGATTATCCTGTCGGCCGCGATTATGAAAATCGAGGTCGCTACCATCAGCCTCTGGCAGTGGCCGTTTTCTGTGGCTTTTTTGCTCGGAGGGCTGATATTTCTGGTTTTTCCAATGAAAGATATCGGCCGTTACCCGATCTCGCAAAGCCGTATGGCCAGTGTGCGGGATATCATCATTGGGGTCTGGCCGATAGTCCTGGTAGTGCTTCTGACATTCGTTTTCGGGTTGGAACTGTTGTACAGCCTGATGATAACGATAGTTGTTTTTGTGGCCCTGTTCAGGCCGAACTTAAAACAGGTAAAGCTTTCTCTTACAGACGGTTTCTCGTTTTCGATCATTTCCCTGATTGCAGGGGTGATGATTTTTCAGCAGATCATCACAGACAGTGGGGCGGCCCGTCTTCTGGCAGAACAGATCGCCACCTGGGGAGTGCCGAACTGGCTGGTTCTGGGACTGGCAAGTTTCCTGATCGGAATCCTGACCGGGATCGTAACCGGTTATGTCGGAATCATATACCCGATCTTTTTGGCGTTTCTGCTGACTCCCGAGCCGGATTACTTCATGATGATTATAGCCTATGGAAGCGGGCTGGTGGGGGTTATGATATCGCCTCTGCATCTATGCCTGGTCCTGACACGTGACTATTTCGAGACTGATTTCAAAAAAGTCTATCCCCTGATTCTTCCACCTGCCATATTTGTCGTTCTCAGCATTGTGGTCGCACTTGCCCTGGGCTACGCCCGTTAGTTATTCTCCATTATTTACGGGTTTGGCCCCAAATTTGCACAGGTTATATTTGTGGAACTAAAAAGAGTGGTATGTGTATACAGAATTAGATAGTTGGGAGACTTATATGTTAGAACGTAATAAATTAACAGATGTCGAATTGATGAAGCGTATGCAGAAGCAGGATATGGTCGCTTTTAATACCTTCGTCGACCGCTATAAAAACCGCCTGTTCACTGTCATCAACCGTATGCTGGATTCTGCCGAGGAGGCCGAGGAGATCGTGCAGGAAACTTTTCTGAGGGTGTATCAGCATTGCCACACCTTCGATTTCCGCTTTGCGGTTTCGACCTGGGTTTATACTATCGCATTAAATCTGGCTCGCAATGAACTCAGGCGTAAAAAGCGTGTAAAATTCTTCGATATTGAAGATTACAAGGATAAACTATCGACGCCTGAAAATCAGTCCACCGGTGATCCGGCCAAGCTGATGGCGGCGTTGAAAAAGGCGGTCCAGAAACTTCCGCCTAAATATAAAGAAGCATTTGTTTTACGTGATATAGATCAGCTTTCGTACGAGGAGATAGCCCAGATCCTTTCGGTTCCGCTGGGGACTGTCAAGTCGCGGGTTAACCGCGCCAGAAATCTCCTGCGGGATCAGGTTAAGCCCAAGATGGAGGATTACTATGAACTGTCGAAAAGCTCGCTCTTTAATCTTAACATCATATGATGATGAGCTTTCGCACAGTGCCCGAAAAGAATTGTTAACGCA
>WJMC01000004.1 GCA_014728145.1 Candidatus Zixiibacteriota bacterium
ATGCTGGCCTGAAGTAATCTTACCCAATGTAATCTTACAGCAGAAGCATCATGAAAGATCGGTTTGCGCTGTAGAAATTAAAGATCAAGTGTGACCTGAATGATGAATCCAAGACGATTTCTGCCGGTGAGTGTGAATTAACAAGCAACAAAAATCGGGTGCCTCATCAGCATAAGGGTTGCGTGTGCGCATATCGTGGGCATGGTGACCGAGATCGGTAGGTCTCCTCCGGATTTGGTGGGCTTTATATTGGATGACAATACTGATGCTGATGCCGGTTTTTGCACACATGCTCCCGCGCACTGAATGACTCTCATAGCCGTATGCGATCACGACAGATACCTGGGCAGACGTGACAGCCGTGCACAGAGTTGCGGCGCCAAAGCTCGAAATTTCCACATCATATAAAGAAAAAAATAATATATACGATCAGAAATAAGAAAAATACCCCCGGGTTTATAATCAAGGCTCGCCGTAACTCTGGTGTCATATCCGCAAGCAGGTGTTCGCATCACTCGAAGCTAGAGTTCTGAAATCCATGTTTAATCTGGCAGGAGCAACCGCACTCTTGCAAAAAACCAGTGTTTGTTCTGGCATGGGAGCATTGTTGTGAACACGTCTTCGAATGAGCGATTTCGGGGATGTTTCATCTCAATAAATCACAAAATCCCGTAAAGACGGGCTAAGTATCTGCCGAATTTAAAGATACAGTGTTAATCGGGAAATAATCGCTCAAATATCAAACAGGGGAGAGCTTCCCATGATAAAAACAGTTATCGCTCTTATCGCAACTTCAGTAATTATGCTGTCCGGATCAACCGGTCAATTGTTCTCAGACGAAGGCCATGTGGCACCCAGCCTGCCTCCTGTCGACACAACCGACCTTCCCGAAAATACCGGGTTTATACGTCCGACTTTGATTCGCGACCATATGGACTGGGACCAGCTCCCGCATGTTCCCGGCGCGACAGCCACCCGTTACGACTGGCGCGAGACCGGCAAGGTGACCTCGGTGAAAAACCAGTCCTCCTGCGGAGCCTGCTATTCATTCGCAAGCCTGGCCAACTTCGAATCAAAAGTGTTGATCGACAGCAGTGACTTATACGATTTCTCCGAAGACAATGCCAAGGAATGCAACTACTGGGAAACCAATCTTTCCGGAACCAGTTGCAGTGGCGGAAACTACGCTTTAATCGCAAACCTGCTCTCAAAAAAAGGTACGGTGCTGGAATCCTGCGATCCGTATGTCGCCAGCGATGTTTCCTGCAACAGCAGTTGCGATTACAAGAAGACCTTGCTCTCCTGGAGAGTGATCTCGACCGGTACTGTCCCGCCCACACAAACTTTAAAAGATTATATCTTCGCCTATGGGCCGGTTTACACTTCGCTTTATGCCGGCGACAGTGATGCCTGGGCGACCGAGTTTTCCGGCTATGACGGTAGCTATGTGCTCACTCATTCAGGCGGTTCCACCAACCACGCGGTTACGATCGTGGGCTGGGATGACACCCTGACTCACGCTCTCGGGACCGGTGCCTGGATCGTCAAGAACAGCTGGGGTTCGAGCTGGGGGGGGACCTGCGACTACGGTGCCGAGGCCGGATATTTCTATATCGCCTACGGTTCCGCCAATATCGGCCAGTACTCATCGTTTGTCGATGACTGGCAGAATTACGACCCCAACGGCGAACTTTTGTACCATGACGAATCCGGCCAGTCTCATTCCTGG
This sequence comes from Candidatus Zixiibacteriota bacterium, assembly GCA_014728145.1. Classification (NCBI taxonomy): domain Bacteria; kingdom Pseudomonadati; phylum Candidatus Zixiibacteriota; species Candidatus Zixiibacteriota bacterium. The sequence continues at coordinate 1,730 of WJMC01000004.1, forward strand.
GGGACCGGGAGCACGCCCACATACTGGGGTATGGCCAAGTTCAGCAGCGCTTCGGATGTGTATGTCAAACGAATTGAATTCTGGGCTCCGGCGCCTATGAGCGATGTCGACTTGTATGTGTATGATGACTTCAGCGGGGGAAGCCTGTCGAACCTGCTGTCATCGCAACTCAATAACAGCTTCAATGAATCCGGCTATTATTCGGTCGAGCTGGATTCTATGCCACAGGTTTCCGCCGGCGACAATTTCTACGTGGTGGCAAAATTCACCACTACCGGTTACGGTTACCCGGTGCCTGTGGATGGTTACGGTCCCTATACCGCTGGAAATACGTACACTTCATCAAATGGTGCAAGCTGGACCGAAATGGGTAACGCCACCCGTCCCTATGAAGTCGGGTTGCGGGCGAGAGTGTCGACTTCGCTGGTGGTATCGGCCGATGATGACGGCGAGAGGCTCCCGAAGGGATTCGATCTCGAGCACAACTACCCGAACCCGTTCAACCCGCAGACCACGATTCGCTATACGCTTGAATATCAGGCCGATGTCAGCCTGAGTGTCTACAACCTGCTGGGCCAGAAAGTGGCCACGCTGGTCGATGAAGTGCGTCCGGCGGGTGAGTATGAGACCGTCTGGAACGGCACAGACGATAGCGGTCAGCCGGTGGCGTCCGGTATCTACTTCTACCGACTCAAGGCAGACGATTATGAGGACTCCAAGAAGATGGTACTCATGAAGTAACTGTTTAGACATATTTTGCTTTTTTAAATAATACCGGGTCGCTGTAAACGATCCGGTATTATGTTTAGGTGTATAAAACTGTTTGAAACGGGAAAAAACATTATTATAGGTGATTCGTAAGATTTTACAGAATTCGAATCAAATAGAATATATGGAGGGTATCTGATGAAGAAGCTGATGCTTTTTGTGTTGGTTGCGGGTCTTGTTTTTTCATGCAGTTCACAGCGTGAGGTAACCCGTCTGGACCCGGAATCAACTACCGATTTGAGCGGTAAGTGGAATGAAACCGACGCTCGTCTGGTGGCGGAGGCTATGATTCAAGACTGCCTCAGCCGTCCCTGGCTGACCAATTTCGTGGCTGACAACGGCCGTAAACCGGTCGTAACCGTCGGGCGGATCCGCAACCGCACTTCGGAGCATATCGACATGGAGACATTCACCGCCGATTTTACAAGAGAGCTGATCAACTCCGGCAGTATCCGTTTCGTGGCCAACAAGTTCGAACGTGAGGACGTGCGCGATGAACGCTGGGATCAGGATGAGTTCGCCTCGGCTGAAACCCGCAAGAAACTGCGCGAAGAACTGGGAGCGGATTACCTGCTGATGGGTTCGGTCAAGTCGATCACCGACCAGCTCGAGGGCAAGAAGACTGTTTTCTACCAGACCGATTTGCAGTTGATCAATGTCGAGTCAAACGAGATAGTCTGGACCCAGCAGAAAGAGATCAAGAAAGGTATTTCGCAGGGTCGAACGAGGTGGTAGATTAGATGCGGCGCAAGCAGATATACTTGCGGGCGCTCGTGGTTCTGATATCTGCTCTGTTTGCCTGCGGATGCAGTTCGCTTTCGACCCGGACCGGTTTTTACGAGCCGATTGTCGAAGACCTGCGTGCGGGTGAATACGATTCCGCAGTTGTCCAGATAGAACTCGCCCGTGAGAAAAACAAGTATGCCGAGAAAGACCGTTTCCTGTATTATTTCGATCTCGGTTTGGCGCATCACTATGCCGGCAACTATGAACTCAGCAATAAGTGGCTGAGCGAGGCCGAACACGCCGCCGAGGAGTTGTTTACCAAGAGCATCTCGCGTGCGGCGGCATCGCTTCTACTCAACGACAATATCCTCGAATATGCCGGCGAGGATTATGAAGTCCTCTATACAAATCTGTTTAAAGCACTCAATTATTTACAGCTGAATCGCTTTGACGATGCCTTCGTGGAGATCCGTCGCGCCAACCTGAAGCTGGAGCTTCTGGAGATGAAGTATGCCGAAGCGGCCGATCAGATCCGCGAGAAGATGCGAGCGGACAGCGGCGCTGTCGATTTCGATTACGATTTCGAGAAAGTGCGTTTCAATAACAGCGCTTTCGCTCGTTACCTGAGCATGCATCTGTATGCCGCCGATGGTCTCTATGACGATGCTGAGCTGGATTACAACCTGTTTCGCGAGGCATACCTGACCCAGCCCCATGTCTACGAGTTCGATCCGCCCGAGATCAGCTTCACGACCGATCAGGACGGGCTTGTGAGCGTGGTCGCGATGACCGGTATGGCTCCGGTCAAGGAGGCACTCAACCTCAGGATCAGGACCGACAAGGATCTCGATCTGGTGCAGGTGCTTTATGATGATGCCGAAAATGAGGCGGAGTACGGTCATGTCTACCTGCCGATTTCCGAGGATTATTATTTCAAGTTCGCGATTCCGCAGATCGTCTACCGTCCCGGCCGGGTGTCGCAAATCGTCGTACTGGCTGATGATGAGAAGATCGGCCGGCTCCAGCTTTTGGAGGATGTTGGCAGTGTTGCCAGGGAGACTTTCGAGGCCAAAAAATCGATTATCTACTTTCGTTCTCTGGTGCGAGCGATTGTGAAGGGACTGGCGGCTCATGAGCTCAAGGAAAAAGCGGACACGGGTGGACTTGAAGGCTGGTTGAAAAAAGCGGCGATAGATATCGGGACGGATTTGATTGAAAATGCTGACCTGCGAGGGTCGAGACTGCTTCCGGGCGAGATCTATGCGGGAGATTTCAGTATTGCAGAGGGGGAATACGATCTAAAGATAAATTTCCTGGACCACGATGGCAACTTGATTGCCCAAAAAAGAATACACGACTACAGGATTGATGCCGGGCGTCTCTGCCTGATCAATGCTGTCTGCCTGAAGTGAAAAATCAGCCGGCTATTTCCGTAGTGGCCCGATGGTCCATCAGGTAGCTCTGCAGCCCGATGAAATCATAGGGTTGCATTTCCACGAAGCGAGCCGCGACCAGGTATCCGCCACCCTTTTTTTCTGTTCTGAGGACTTCGCCGGCGACCGATAACGGTTCGCAGTCGCCCTCGGCCCAGATCGCGTTGATCCCCGGATTGTAGCGGTTCCAGCCGTCGAGCAGGATATTCAACTCCAGAAGCGTCCCGAGCGGGAAATCTTCCTCTGCCTCGAACTGGATACCACCCATCGAGAGATTGCAACAGGATCCACTCACAAGGTTTCTGGTATCCATCCAGATATCCTTGCGCCTCGCGCTCAAATCAGATTTGAGGCAGACCCGTGGATGCCGTCGGCGATCATCTGAGGCCAGATAAGTCCCCTGGTCAGATTGACTTAACATATTTTACTCCCGATTCAGCGTAACTTCAGCGGATTTTCTTAGCTGTAAATATCGAAAACTATGAGTGGCTGATTTCAATTTACCAGCTCCCTCGCTGAAGTCAAGCAAAAATTAGTTATTATATATATCGGCAGGATTGTCAAATTGGTTTAGGGACAGGCTTATACGTGAAAGTGCCTTGTTGTTAAATACTTGACAAGCTACGGAAGCAATTTATATTTGTATTGGTCATGAAAATGATTCTGTCAGCACCAGCCGGAATTAGAAGGATACGGTAAATAAGATATTTATTTTTTGATGGAGGAGCCAGTATGAGGCGCGCACTGCTGTGCCTGGCCGTAATCCTGACCGTGTCTCGGTTGAATGCTGAAATATTCGATGTCCCCTCGGCCTACCCAACTATTCAGGAAGCGATTGATTCAGCTGTGGACGGCGATACTGTGCTTATCGCGCCCGGAACTTACTCCGGAGAGGGCAACACTTTTCTTCATACCGATGGCAAGGCTGTCACCATCACCTCGCAAAACGGGGCGGAAGCCACGATTATCGATTGTGACGGGGGAAGCGC
>WJMC01000005.1 GCA_014728145.1 Candidatus Zixiibacteriota bacterium
TACACGCTCGAACAGAACTACCCGAACCCATTTAACGGCGAGACGGTGATCAGCTTTTCGCTCGATCAACCGGCAGACATCAACATCACCGTCTACAATCTGCTCGGACAGCAGGTCACACAGTTAGCTGACGGCCGTTATGAGCCAGGGAATCACGCGGTACATTGGGACGGACTAAACGCGGGCGGGCATCCGGTTTCTACCGGCGTGTACTTTTACATTTTGAGGACTGCAGAATCCTCCGAAAGCAGAAAAATGCTTCTGCTCAAGTAGCACCATTCAGTGCCGAAAAGTCGCGTTGTGCAGGCGCATAGGGTACGATTACTTACGGTACTGACCGTTGTGGTTGTCTCGATTGAACCCATTGCTGTAATTGTTATTGTAGGCATAACGCCTGTTCTGCGACCTCCTGCGATCCTCTCGCTGTTGCTGTCGCTTCTCTTTTTTGAGCTTCATGTAACAGCTTTTACAGCGTTTTGGCTCCTCGGTGATCCCTCTCTCGAGAAAATACTCCTGCGCGGATACAGTAAAGACAAATTCTTCATTGCAATCCACACAGATGAGGATCTTGTCATCCAGAGGCCTTTCTTCCATGCATCCCCCCATCCTTGGGATTAAAGGACCTTCTAACCAGTTTGTAAGTTCTATATGTTTATATACTTAGCCAAAAGCACGCAGTAACTCAATACCGTAACACAAGAACTGCAGAATACAACTTATGTATACGAATATTACCGACTGTTTGTCAAGTTTTATTTGAAAAACCTGGCAATAAACGTAAAGTGTTACTTAAAAAGTTACCGCTCTTCTCTTATCAATTAAGCAGACGTGACTAACGGATCAGTATCATTTTCTTGACCTGACTGAATTCCCGAGCGCTCATGCGATAGAAATACACCCCCGAGGGTACCGGGTTCCCCCTCGCGTTCGAACCGTCCCAGCTGACCGAATGAATGCCCTTTGCGAGATGCTCATCCAGAAGCAGTTTGACTGTCTGCCCGAGTACATTGTAGACCTCGAGATGAACATGGCATTCAACCGGAATGCTGAAATTGATCGTCGTCGTCGGATTGAACGGGTTGGGAAAATTACTGCCCAGGTAAAAACTTTCAGGTCCCGCAGGCATGGAGACATAATCCGAAAGTATATCCCGAATCTTTTTCCCTTCCTCACCCATCACGTCGACATCGACGGAGTGATAAATCGCGCTGAACTGCTCGGACGCCCCTTTTAACTCTTCCGTGGTAAACATTATCGGACTGCCGGCCACTTCATGCGTCAGTCCCCAGTTTGAACCGATCACGATCAGATCGTCCATATCTATAATACCATTGCCATCACAATCGGCATAGGTAGCCCGCGATGGCACCCAGATTTGCGAGGGTTGTTTGCTCCAGATACCGGACAGGCCACGCGCCGGGCCATCGAAATCCCAGTAAACACCCAGCGGTATGACATCCATCTCGTTGACGATACCATCGTTGTTGGTGTCGCCCGGATATACCGCAAAACCCGTGGTGAACCCGAATATATAATCATCGCCGGGCGAGCCCTCGCCCTGGCCGTCACCGTTGGCATCGAGACTGTTGCCGGCCAGATCGACCACATTTCCGGAAACGACCACGGTAATCGAATCCCCTACCGGGAAATCATTTTGAGGTCTGAATGTCAGAGAGTTGTCAATTTCATTGTAAATAACTGAGCCATCGATCGCTTCACCGTTTTTAAAACTTGTAGCGTTTATGCTGTTATCATCGATTGCCGAACCCAGTAGCGGTTCCGAGAAATACACTATCGCGTCGCGTGTCACAGGATGTTGCACAAAACCATTGGCCGGCCTGGTCGAATCGACAACCGGCGGTGTTCGTTCAAGAATACCATGGCCATTCAGGATGATGCTGTATTCTGGAACAGCCGGATCATTGGAAACCACCGACAACAACGTCGAGTACTCTCCCGTATCGGGAGGTGTAAAGGAAACCGTGAAATCCCTGCTGTTGCCGATAATTATATTCGTGGTCTGCTCAAAATTCGTGCTGAACTCCTCTGATGAGGGCTCCAGGTCGAATATTCTGAGCGTAAATGTATCCGGGAATTCGAGCGTATTTTCCAGCGTCAGGATCATCTCCTTGGTGCTGTCTTCCGGCACTTCCCCGAAATCAAGAACACCCGGGCTGATACTGATTATCTGCTCCGGATCTGCTGTAACGGTAAATACGAGGGTATCTTTATAGAATGATCCCCCGCCTGTCGCGACGACTTCGATATCGTATTCTCCGGCCGGGACAGTCCGATCCAGGATAACATCCAGATACAGGCTGTCATACAGAACTGCCTGTGTCTGGCTGAAATTCGTTTTGATAGTACCCTGTCCCGGAGTATTGCGTATTCCCGCAGACAGGCTGACCGTCTTGTCATATTCACCAAACAGTGAATCGAGGACTATAAAGTAGCGGTATGAATAGCGGCTGCTGTCCATACCGTATTGCTCGAGTTCAAAACCGTAGACGGTGATCAGGTCCTCCATGAGCAGTGTATCTGGCCGTTCACATTGGTTGGAAGTCACCAGGCGCACATCGTACTGCCCCGGAAACAGGAAGCGATGCTGGAGGTTCTGGTCAGTATAGGTCTCCGCAATACCGGAAATCGTCCATTCCCACTCTATTGGATCGTTCAAACTCAGATCGGTGAAATTAACCAGCAGCGGCACCGAGCCATAAGTCGTATCGACAGTAAAATCAGCTGTGACATCGGGTACGATCTCGATATAATTCTCTTTCAGTATAGTGTCGACACCGCATGCATTCGTGGCGATCAGCCTGACGTTAAACACATCGCTCGAGTCATAGACATGAACCGGCTTCATCTCGCTCGAGGTGGTACCGTCGCCGAAATCCCACAGGTACTCATCGACAGGAGCAGTGATGTCGGGCACGAATTCGACTTCGAAGGGTATGCAACCGGCTTTATCGGCAACATTGAAATCGGCCGCCGGCGCATCGATAATTTCGACAAAATTCGGTTTCGTAATCACAACCGTAGTGCAGGCTGTGGCCATATTCAAGCTGACCGTGAAGATTCCACCGCCCTCGTAAATATGGTTGACGTTTACCTGATCCTTGACCCGGCTGCCATCACCAAAATTCCACCACAATGAATCATAAAAACCCTGCAGGCCGGTTGCCGAGAAAAGAACCTCCGTACCGACACAACCGCTTGAATCACCCTGGATCACGAAATCACCTGAAAGCGAACAGTCGATATATTCATCCGGACCTATATCCGCAATCATACCGGATACTCGCGGCTCATCGTCAAAATCGAGATCCATCAGCAGAGGAAGGTTTGCCCGTCCCCTGTTGATCAGCCCGGAATTGTCGGTCAGGTGGAAATCACCGCCCTGGATATCGACCACCATCGGGTCATACGAGTAGACCGTTCCGCTCGCCGGACAGGTCGGACATCCGGTATTCGGATAATTGGCGTAATAGTTGCTGTTGCCATAATTAGTCCACACTTCTGATCCACTGTAAACCGCCAACTCGGTATTGTGAGTAAAGGCATTGTTATAAACGTACGGATTGGAATTGAATGCTATAGTGATCGCGGCCCCGTTGACCGGAGTTGAGTTGGCATAGAAAAAGTTGTTGTAGACATACGTATCACTGTGGCCGATATACAAAGCCCCGGTGTTGGCCGAAGTATTGTGCATAAAGACATTGTTCTGGATCACGATCTCCAACTGCGCGGTGTCATTCCCCTGCACCATAACACCACCGCATTCACCATAGAACTCATCGACCACGAAATTGCTGTCAAAGAAATTGTTATAGATGCGGGCATTGGAGTTGTACAGATAAATCGCGCCGGCGGTCAGATCCGAACTGCAATGCCAGAACAGGCAGTCGTGGATCGTTACCGACGAGTTATAACTGTTGATCGCCCCGCCGCTGCATTCATCGCCTCCGCTTTCCCTGAACTCGCACTTTGAAATCTTTAATATGCTGTTGTCAACATCAATTGTTGAACAGCTCTGTCCCTCCAGGGTAAAACCCTCGAGCGTGGCCGTATCCGTCACATTATTGAAGTAGAAACTGTAACTGCTCGCGCCATTGGTCTGGATAATCGTATTGGCAGGACCCTGCTGACTGCGAATAAACAGGTTCAGCCCGACATTCGCGGAACCCTGGTAAACCCCCGGCAAAGCTGTAATCGTATCGCCGTTGATAGCGAACTGTAAGGCATAGGCAATAGTCTCATAGGGAAATGACTGCGAACCATCGCCGGTTATATCGCTTCCGGTTTGAGCGGAAACGAAAATCTCCACGGCCATAAGCTCAGAACCCGCGCACAGCAGGCAGAGAACAGCCACGGTAATGAATAAAAATCTTAATGGTGTTTTCATTAGCAACTACTCTATATTTATTTTCCTCCTGGTGATCCGGAAACCACCACATTGCCATTTTCGATCACAAGATTGCTAAAATTCGGAATATTAAAACCGCTGGCTGTTCTCAATGCGACTGTCTGCGTATTAATTTCCAGAACAGTTTCACCCTCAGCGACAGGATCGAACAGTATGGTAGCCAGAAGCCCCGAACCTTCAACCTGGGCGGAACCGCGTTTGTTTGTCATGCCGACGGCGACATGATCCCTCTCGAACTTGCTCAGCGTCATCAAATCATCACCCAGGAAATCGTGGTATTCGATATCATAGGGGGCGATGATGCTGGAATCGTAGTTTATCCTGAATGCGACCCCGAACAGGTCCTCCACATTATATACGTAAATCTGAAAGCTGTTGACTAAGTCTGAATTGGGATCGACCCTCTGATATACTGGATCGACCTTTATCATCAAAACCTGAGGCTCCATCCTGATTTCAATCGTCACTTCCTCGCCCAGGCCGACATCGACTGTTTCCTCTCCGGAATACAACAGCAGGCCATCCGCGTCATAAGCGTCCAAACGTATCGTGCGATCACGACCGGGCTTGATTTCCAGTTCGAGATCAACTTTGCCGTTGACGAGTTCAACCTCCTGCGTTTCAGATCCGAGATCCTCAGCCGAGACAGTCATCTCCACACGGTCAACTTTAGTCTGGCTCTCATTAAAATAATCAAGGACAGAAGCAACCCTGACCGTCATAAGAAAGTCCGGTTCAGTCGTTGAACTGCAACCCGATAAAAACATCGCAAAAGCGAGCAGGCTGATCAACCAGTATTTAACCGACATATATTTCATGTTAGAATACCGCCCTTACGCCCACCGCGATTTCGTAGCCGTTTAAATCCAAAAGATCGTCGTTTGCAGCGCCAGTCAGGTACTTGAATTCTCCATAGGTGCTGAAGATATCCGTCAGCAGAGCGGAACCGCCGGCGCCTATTCCAAAATAGTTCGATGACCCGAAGAAGCGCTCATGGTCTTCTTCATAGCCATTGGATGCCACGTTGGTATATTCCACGAGGGCAAACAAAGTTAAAACCCCGGTCATCCGGAAAGCCGAGCGACCGTAGAATAAAAGCTCGTTACCGTGAGTCTTCTCGGGTTCCGTCTGGAGATCACCCAAAATCAATCGGTCATGCTTGCCACGCATCAGGTAACGGATTCCGGCATGGGAGACTGATTTTTCGAGGACATACCCGAGCCTGAAATTGATCTCGAACATACTGCCGTCCTTGAAGACATCTTCGCCGTCGAGCTGATCCGTAGCGTACATATTCAAACGCATCGACAAGCGGGCATTGACAGCTCCTCTTTCAACTGCGCCGAACGCACCCAGTCGGAATTGATCGCCGGGCTTGTAATCATCAGCACCGTTTAAAGGCTCATAGGATCCTTTATAGGTGTACCCCGCACCTGCTCCCAGGGTATAAATATCGAATTTCTCGGCATAGCCGAGTTCAAGATTGACCCCGAAGCCCTCGCCGTAATTTCTGATCGGCATATTCAAAAACGATTCTGTCAACAGGTTGGCGACACCGATCTCATCCTCATCGAGAGCTTTCCTGCCGGTTGGAAGATTCAGTCCGGCTCCCAGCATCAGGCGGTCATCCATCAAGGAACGGTAAACCACGATCCGGGTATCATTGAGACCGCTCAGGCTGTTGTTCGGACCTCCGGGGTCATCGAGGCTGGTACCCGCAGTCGAGGAGGACAACATCATCTCCCAGTTATCCGCCAGGGGCACATAAGCTGAAACCGGTACCACCCACTGGCTGAGGGTACTCTCCACACCGGCGGAATCGGTGATTTTCCAGCTCTGGTAAATCACTTCTGCACGGGCCGAGGGTGGCTGTCCGAAGATTATCTGTGCCGATGCCGATGTCGATATCAGGACCAGCAAAATAACTGCTGTTAACGATGTCTTAATAACTCTTTTCATCTCATTCATCCAGTGTTCCGATTACGCGGACAGTTCCGGTTCCCACCACCGGTGGCGTGTAGGGCGGATCTTCTTCCTCTTCGCTTCGATCGGGTATATAGCCGATCGTCTCCTGGAGCTGTTTCAATCCTTTACCGGTGCCATCCGAGCTTCGATTGGTCGTCGTTTCTGTCACAACTGCCTGTTCCAGCGCTCCGGTGGAGATTACCGAACCGTCATAGCTGGATAGCCCTTCGACTTCATTTTTAGCAAGGGCCGCCATAGAAAAACCGGGATCTTCCGCGAGAGCATTTTCAAACTGTGCTTCAGCCAGGGCATACATCCCCTGGTCAGCATACTCCAGTCCCAGGCTGTACGACAGAAATGCCAAAAAAGATTCTGTCGGAGGTTCCATCAACTGCGCGCTTTGATCCTCGGAAATCGGGTAACCGAGTGAAGCGGCTATATTTTTAGTGAGATTCTTTTGCAGTGTAAAGAACTGGTCCAAATCGCCTTCGACACCTTCGGGATACTCGACAAAGCCATCCCTGACCTCGATAATACCCGACTCGAGCATGATGTCATCATCATCCTGTTGCATCACCTCGCCGGCGATGACTTTGGAGGCGCCCATCAGACGACCTGCCCGCGGAGCTTTGGATTTATCGAAATATTCAGACTGCGACATCTCGAGTTCCTTCAAGATCGCGTCCAGCATCACCCGTTCGACCAGAGTCAAGTCAGTATAGTTTTTCAGGTCCACCACCAGCATCTCGGTCAGCCCGCGCGCCAGGGGTTTGTATCGGTCAGGCAGATTGCCCGGCCTGAAGCCGAGAACTGCCACGCTGTTGGAAGGAATCTCCTCGGTGTCGATTTCCTTTTCCGAGGCGACCACCTGCTCGACATTGGCTTGCACAGCCTGGTCGGTCAGGTATTTTATTCGATGACGGATCTTCTGTGATATTTCCGAATCCGAATCCACCTTCAGATAGGCACGGTAAAGATCAGCGGCCTGCAAAAGTTTATCCAGACGCTCATAGGCCATCCCCAGATACAAGACCGTCAGACCATCACCGGAATCGAGCGCGCGAGCCTGGCTCAACGCGTCAACCGCGTCGGCATATTGCTGGTTGCGATAATAGGCAATCCCCAGCTTCTGCCACAGGGGGGCTTTCTCCGGGTTTTCAGCCAGGGCTTCCCGGAAGATGACGATCGCATCGGAATAATTACCGGCCTCGAGCTCGCGACTGCCACGGTTGAATTTACCGCTGGAGCAGGCGATACTCAATGCGATTGATAATGTAAGGAGAAGCAGTAACGTTTTTTTCAATAAACCGCCTTTACCCTTTCATGGCCATAGGTTCGAGCCTGTTTTTCTTGCGAGCCGCCTCGGCATAGTTGGGTGCCAGCTCGAGGGCCCTGGAAAACTCGGCATAGGCCGCCTTGTATTCCTTCTTGTCCTGCAGTGCCAGCCCCAGAGAATAATGATACAATGCCTCGTAACGGTTATCCTTGCCTTCATTTATCTTTTTCTTGGTATCCTTGTCGACATCGACATTGAGCTCACCCAGAACTTTCAGCACAAGTTCCTTCTGGAGCTCGAAGATATCATCCGGGTCGCCTGTGACCTCGGCCGCCTTGAGGATTTCCGAAGTCTCGACAGAGACCAGGCGTCCAAATATCTTCATATCGTTTTTACTGATTTTCATGAAACTGCCCATCAGCAAAGTCTGGGCACCGACCAGTTTGCCCATTTTGACAGCTGTGCTCTTGTCCACCAGGTCCGACTGTTGCAGTTCGAGCTCATCCACGATGAAGTTGATCTTGTCGCGATCGACCACCTTGAGCTTATCGGATTTTGAAATATCCTGGATCATCATCGAGGCCAGCCCGACCGAAAGCGGATCGAGATCACGCTGATCCTCGCTGATCGAGGCGTTGTCGAACGGCAGGATGGCTATGGTCGTTTTGCCCATAACCGATGGCCGGAGTGAATCCGGCAGATCGCGTTCGACCGAATACCAGATACTCATCATCTGCGGTGGATACTCGTCCGGATTGAGTTCGACAGCCGGATCGAGTTTGGCCAGACGTTCCAGGTAAGCCCGGGTTGCCTTGTCCTGCCCGCGGTTGGCCTCACAGCGTGCCAGCACCATCAGCGCATGTTTCTCCTGCTCCGGTTTGAGCTCGCTTTCAGCTAAAAGTGAAGAAGTCAGAATCACCGCGTCCTCGAACTGCCCGCGCCAGTACAGGTCGTCCGCTTTTGATATCTGCGCATCGACATCGCCCGACTGAGCACTTACTATACCTGTAAATAAAATGATGAATGTAGCTGTTATCAGATAAATTCTATTTTCCGTGAGCATCGACCACCCTCCTGGATATGATATCTCTTCTGTTCAAAAAGATGATTGTCAAAAGAAAAAGCAAGTTAAAATTTAGTATTTATAATTATAACGCTTTCGGACTGAATAGGTTTATCTTTTTCTGAGCTTAAAATTCAGCTCCTGATCACTTCCGGCAGACACATTGACAATCTTGTAGCCACCGACAGTCTGGTAGCCATCTTTTGTAACCGCAACCTTGTGAGGCCCGGCGGTCAAATCGAAAGCAAAGGGAGTACCCTGATCTCTTTTGACCTCATCGATATAAATATAGCCCCACTGGCGTGCGGGTCCGCCAATGAACGTGGATGAAATCCGCACCTTCCCGGAAGGTGCCTGAAAATCGTAATTGCGAGACTTGATCTGTTCACCCACAGTCACCGTATCGAAGAAACGGCCATGTTGCGGGTGTACCAGAAGCAACGTGTACCGTCCCGGCTCGAGAGTATCGAGCCGAACCGGAACATCGGAATAATTCACCCTGACACCGTTGAGAAAAAGTTTTGCGGTCTGACCTACATCATGGGGTGAGAAAAACACCTCCAGTTTGCCCGTATGTTGAGGCTGACTGGCCTGTTCACGAGTATCATCTTCATCCTGCCCCGACGGCAAAGCGCCATCATCATCTTCAGCCTGTCCGCCATCCGCAAGATCCTGATCCTGGTCGGACACCGGCTGACTGGCAACGGTGTCTTCAAGCGGGGTTTCGGCACCGCTCCCGGTAAGCTCCTCGCCCCCCTCGCGACCGCCGATTTGAATGCCGACGAAAACAATCACCGCAAATACAAACACGGCCAGAATTAAAAGAATCGGCCTGGGCAGTTTCTGGGGTTTGGGCTGATCGAATGTCGTTTTGATATCTTTCTGATCACGCTCGGATTTGTCCTTCGTCTTCGATGTTCTGGAGCGCAGTGGATGCCCAGCCAATGTCGGGTCATCATCACCTCCGATACCGGATTTCTTCTGGAATTCAGCCAGCGCCATCGACATCTCCTTGGCCGAAGCATAACGCGCTTCGGGATCCTTCTCGAGCGACTTCATCAAGACGGCTTCCATATCGGGTGGGATATCAGTTCGTTTCTCACTCGGTTTGGGCGGAGTTTTTTCCAGATGAGCCTGCATCAGCATAAAATCGGAGTCTTCCTCGAACGGCACCGCGCCGGTCAGCATCTGGTACATGGTCACGCCCAGCGAATACAGGTCGGAGCGAAAGTCGATTTTTTTTCCGCGGATCTGTTCGGGCGACATGTACGGCAAAGA
>WJMC01000006.1 GCA_014728145.1 Candidatus Zixiibacteriota bacterium
ATCCTAACAATTGCGAGCTATCCTGTAAAAAACACACAACTGTTTTTAGGAGGTCAAAAGATGGGTATGATGGATAAAATGATGGGAATCATGATAGGCCGGTTGTCCAGGCAGGAAAGACGAGATGATGGATAAGATGATACAAAACGATCAGCTCAAATATAAGCTGCCGATCATCAAGACCCACATGATGCCGGATGTATCCGTGGGATGCTTCCGGAGCTGACCCCCGAGCAGAGGCTGTCATTTGCACTCGAGGTCAACTCAATAATTAAGGTAAAAGCTACTCTGGATATGACTGAAAAAGAGAAGCAGGCCTTTCTCGACAAGATCGCGAAGTCGATCACAGGTTGATCGATTTTTCATAGAGAAACCTTCAAAAATATAGTTAACATGTTCCGCGATGCTGACGATACCTCTAACAAAGCATGGAGGTCGGATGGCATTGGTGAGTTGGAACTCGTCATTTGAAATCGGAATCGAACATATAGATAACCAGCACAAGCGGATTGTCGAGCTTCTCAATAAACTTCAGGAAACGCTCAACCAGGGCGTTGTCGGCCGTGAGCTGGGCGAGGTTTTAGCCGGGCTGGTCGATTACACCAGGACCCATTTTGCCGACGAAGAAGAATTCATGCGCAAGATCGAATTTCCCGAATACGACCATCACAAGAAACTGCACGATCGCCTGACCGAACAGGTGGTGGCGATTCTGGTCAAGCTCAAGAAGGGCGGAAATGTAAATGTACGCGAGCTGATGTCGTTTCTCAAGCGCTGGCTGATCGAACATATCGTCCGCGAAGACAAAAAGATCGCACTCTCCAAAAATGTGAAAATCACTGCACCCGTTCAGTAATACAGTGATCCTCGGTGTAACCTGTCTGTTCTATTCAGACAGGTTTTTTTATGTCCGCACATATCGCGAACCTCTTTATAGGCCGACTTGAAAGAAACGGAACATGCCCTCTCTCAATATGTTACAGAGTATAAACAATACAGGGAGGATTAATGCGTTACAAATTACTTGGAAACAGCGGGCTGCGTGTCTCGGAATTGTGCCTGGGGACGATGACTTTCGGTACTGACTGGGAGTGGGGTGCTGATAAAGACGAAAGCAAAAAGATCTTCGACATCTTCGCCGAAGCTGGCGGGAATTTCCTCGATACAGCAAATATGTACACCAACGGCACTTCCGAAAAGTTCGTGGGTGAATTTATTGTCACCGACCGTGACCGTTTCGTGGTCGCGACAAAATACACGCTTTCAATGCAGAAAGATGACACCAACGCCAGCGGAAATCATCGTAAAAACCTCAAGCGCTCGGTCGAAGCCAGCCTCGAACGTCTCAACACCGATTATATCGATCTGCTGTGGGTGCATGCCTGGGATTACACCACGCCGGTGGCAGAGTTGATGCGTGCTCTGGATGACCTGGTGCGTCAGGGCAAGGTGCTCTATTTGGGCATCTCCGACACTCCCGCCTGGGTGGTGGCACGGGCAAATATGCTGGCTGAAGAACGGGGATTGACACCTTTTTCCGCCCTGCAGGTAAAGTACAGCCTTCTGGAACGGACAGTTGAACGCGAACTTATGCCGATGGCGCGCGAACTGGATCTGGCGGTGACACCCTGGTCTGTGATCGGCGGAGGTGTGCTGAGCGGAAAGTATACCAAATCCGGCAGTGAAATTCAGGCTAAAGATTCCAAGCGAGTGGCTACTCGCGATGATATCCCGGAGCGCGATATGGAAATCGCGGCCGTGGTGCAGAAGATCGCCGATGAAAAGCATGCCAGCCCGGTCCAGGTGGCGGTCAACTGGACCCGTCAGCAACCCGGTCTGATCATTCCGCTGATCGGCGCGCGAACCGCCGAGCAGGTCAATGACTGGCTGGGATGCCTTGATTTTACATTGGATTACAGTGATCTCCGTCGACTCGATGAGGTCAGCAGAATTGATTTGGGTTTTCCGCACGAGTTTCTCAAAAACGATCATATCCTCAAGCTGGTCTACGGCGACAACTATGATAAGATCGACAATCACCATTTCAAATCCTGATGAACTTTGATCAAAAAACCCGCTCAAGACTGTTCAGATCAATTTTGGGATTATTGTTGTGGCTGACAGTCTGCTATTCGATCGCATTCTGGGGTATGCAATATCCGATCGGGCAGTGGTATGAGGAACTCAAAAAACCGCCCCTGACTCCGCCCGGGATCGTGTTTGCTCCGGTCTGGACAGTTCTCTATACACTCATGGCTGTGGCTGCCTGGAGGATCTGGCATAAGTATCGCTTTCATCGCGCACCTTATGCCCTGTTGGCTTTTCTGTTCCAGCTGTTCTTGAATGGGATGTGGTCATATCTGTTTTTTGGCAAGCAATCCCCGGGGTTTGCGCTTATCGATTTGGTTTTGCTCTGGCTGGCTATTCTGACAACGATAATTCTTTTCTGGAAGCGCTCGCAACTGTCTGCTTTGCTCATGATACCGTACCTGGCATGGGTGAGTTTTGCTGGCTATCTCAATTTTTCGGTCTGGTACCTGAATCGCTGACTCTATTGTTATTGCGATTAAAATGACATTAATTCTAAATTATGCTTATATTGTTTGTGATTGTTGTAACAATATAATATTGCATTACTGAAACATATTATGGTTGTTTAGCGTATATGTTAATAGATACTATGTGAATATATTCACATTATAACTAACTACAAACTTCCACTTTGGAGGTACTGTTATGGCAGAGATGATGAAAGCCTTTGTGATGAAGGGGATCGGCAAAACCGGTTTTATGGATAAACCGATTCCTGAGGCTGGCCCCAATGATGCAATTATTAAGACGACCAAAGCGCTTGTCTGCACGTCTGACGTTCACACTGTCAAGGGGGCGTTGGGTGACCGTCAGGACCTGACTTTCGGCCATGAGGCGGTCGGGATAATCAATGAGCTGGGCAGTGAAGTCAAAAGCTTCAAGGTCGGCCAGCGGGTAGCGGTCAACGCAATCACCCCAGACTTCAAGTGCGACAACTGTTTAAGAGGGTATCCCTCGCAGTGTGGAGAGATGCTGGGGGGCTGGAAGTTCGCCAATATCAAGGACGGCAGTTTCGCTGAATATTTTCATGTCAACGACGCCGAGGCCAACCTGGTTGTGATTCCGGATTCAGTCCCGGATGAGAAGGCGGTTTATACCGCCGATATGATGTCGACCGGGTTTGCCGGGGCCGAAAACGCCGAAATCCCGCTTGGTGGTACTGTCGCTGTTTTCGCCCAGGGACCGGTCGGCCTGATGTCGACTGTGGGAGCTAAACTGCAGGGCGCCGGCCTGATCATCGCTGTCGATGGTATGCCCAACAGGCTGGAAATGGCCAGACACTTCGGCGCGGATATCACGATCAATTTCAAGGAAAAGGATCCGGTCGAGGAGATCATGCGCATTACCGGCGGTCAGGGTGTCGATTCGGCGATCGAATGTTTGGGTGGTCAGCCGACTTTCGAGGCCTGTATCAAGTGTACCGCTCCCGGCGGAGTGATCTCGGTGGTCGGTTACTATGGTGAAGGCGAATATGTCAAGATTCCCCGTCTGGAATGGGGTGTCGGAATGAGCAACAAGAAGATCGTGACCGACCTCTGCCCGGGCGGTAAAGTGCGCATGAAACGGCTGATTCGTCTGCTGGAAACAGGCAAGGTTGACCCGACGCCGATGACGACTCATCGCTTCAAATTCGAGGAACTGCCAAAAGCGTTTGAGATGATGGATACCAAAGAGGACAATATCCTCAAGCCGTTGATCGAATTCGATTGAGGCTAATCTTTGTTTTAAATCACGATCTGATAATTAGTAAAACAGGCGGGAACTATCGTCCGCCTGTTTGTGTAATTTAGGCTTAAATGCAGTCAAGCACTTTGCTTACCGGACAGTTTCGGGTCGGTAAGCACACTGACCTGCCAGCCAATCGCTTTGGAAATTTTTCCTCCCTGCCTGTTCAAAATCTGAACAACTGTATCATATCTGACAGATGATGAAACTGCGCTAAACCTGATGTTTACGGGGTCGATAACATCTATGTGGTATCAGGGAAGCCAATAGCCGCGGTTGAAAACAGCGCGGTTTTCAGACAAAGTAAGAGGAAAAACACCGTAAACATTCACGTTTAAAACGAGTTCAGACCGACCTGTAATCGGGCTTGGTCGATCAGTTTTGCTAAGAGGGGAGTATCTGATGAAACTGTGTTACTGTGCATTAGTAAGTTTTCTGCTGGTTTTGACCGGCACCGCCCTGGGAGCCGACACGCTCTTCAACGCCCAAGTCGCCTATTCAGTTGGCACTTTTCCGACTGATGTCACCACCGGTGATTTCAACGGCAACGGTGATTCAACTGACATTGCAGTCTGCAATATGTGGGACAACAATGTCACCGTCCTCATGGCGCAGGGCGATTCCAGCTACGCTTCAGGTGTCAATTACAACACCACCTCGGTACCCTGGGGTGTGGTGGCTGTCGATATCGACACCAGCGGTTACTTCGATATCGTCACGGCCAACAAAGGTTCCGACAATATCTCGCTTTTGCTCAACGAGGGCGACGGTACCTTTGCTAACGCGGTCTATTTCAATGCCGGTACCGAACCGTACTCGATCTGTGCTGGTGACTTCGACGGTGATACGCTGGTCGATGTGGCAGTGGCAAACCATGGTTCGGACAATCTTTCGGTCTTTCTGAATAATGGCGACAGCACTTTCGCGGCGGCTGTCAACTACGCCTGCGGTGATGGTCCCTACTATATAATAGCCGCTGATCTCAAAGGACGCGACACTCTCGATCTGGTCGTGGTCAACGAGCTGGATGACAATATCACGATCTGGTTCGGTGACGGCGACGGTACTTTTTCCGGCGACACCACCTATGCGGTCGGTGATCGTCCGCTGTGTGTCCATGCCGGCGACCTGAACGGCGACGGTCATCTCGACCTGGTAACCGCCAACAACAACGATGACAGCATCAAGGTACTCTTTAACGACAGTGTTGCTATTTTCGATTCCACTTTGGCCTATGCCGTGGGTGATGGTCCCTTCGCGGTCTATATCGCTGATTACGATAAATCCGATACTGCCGATATCGCCGTGGCTAATTACAGTGACAATAATATTACGATCCTGCAGAGCTTCGGAGGACTGTTTGATTCCACTTCGACCTATTCCACCAGCACCAAGCCATATGCGCTCGAAGGTTCTGATCTTGATGCCGATGCCGATATCGATCTGCTGGTAGTCAATTACGGCAGTAAAAGCGTGGGCTGGCTGAAAAATACAACGACCCTGGCCGTGTCTGCCGATGACGACGCTGGTGAGGTATTGCCGGATAGTTACAGCCTCGAGCAGAATTATCCCAACCCGTTCAACCCGTCGACCACGATCGAATACTCGCTTCCGGAGCAGGCTGATGTCGAAATCAGCATCTACAACCTGATCGGACAGCGGGTCTCGACTATTGTCGATGAAGAGAAACCATCGGGCTCTTATTCGGTTACCTGGGATGGTAGTGATGAAAATGGTAAGCCGGTGGCGACCGGGATTTATTTCTATCGTCTCAAGGCCGGATCGATTCAGGAAACCCGCAAGATGATGCTTCTGAAATAATAAGAGTAACCATTCCCTGATATAGATCAGCTCCCGGATGAGACATTCCGGGGGCTTTTTTTTGCTGTAGTTTGATATCTTGAAGACAGGTCCGCAAAAGCCCGCTTAAGTGAAGTAAATTTTCGATCTATTCTTCCGACAATGAAAATGAGCTTGTAATCGGAAAGAAGCTCATCGGATACAAACAGAGGAATATAGTTATATGGCGCTTGTAATCGAATTTGATTCGTCCCGCCTCGAACAGGCGAACAAGACGAAAGCCGAAAAAACAGTTAATCCGCCCAAAACTGAAACCTCATCCTTGCCCGGTACTACACTCTCGAAGAAGAAAAACATCTTTTACAATACCAGCAAGGTGTCGCTTGAAGAACGTGAACGGCGAAACAAGCACCAGAGCTTTATACTCTGGCTGACGGGCCTTTCCGGTTCGGGCAAAACCACGCTGGCGCGCGAACTGGAGCGGATTCTGTTCGAACGGGGTTACCAGGTAATGGTTTTGGATGGTGATAATGTTCGTCACGGGTTGTGTTGCGACCTTGGTTTTTCCAAGGCTGACCGGGCAGAAAATATCCGCCGTATACGTGAGATCGCCAAGCTGATCATGCAGGCTGGAGTGATCCCGATCACCGCTTTTATTTCACCCTACCGGCAGGATCGTGACCAGTTGCGCGAGATCGTTCCCGATGGTAAGCTGATCGAAATATTTCTTGAATGCCCGCTCCATGAGTGCGAAAAGCGCGATGTCAAGGGGCTGTACAAGAAGGCGAGAGCCGGGCTGATCAAGAATTTTACCGGTATCGACGATCCCTTCGAAGAACCGCTCAACCCGGAAATCCGCATAAATACTCATAAGCTGACAGTCGCTGAGAGCCTGGATCAAATTCTCGACTACCTTCAGGAAAGGGGCTATCTATGATCGAAGTCAACGGCAAGACCCTCTCTATAAAGGAGTTCGTTGAGCGTGAAATCCTGATCGGAAAACCGCAGGAAGTTAAAGAAGCCAGGTATGAGAAACCGATTTTGATCGGCGGATGTGGTTCCTCGGGGACCACGCTGTTACGGACTATGCTCGATTCTCATAAACATATCGCCTGTGGCCAGGAAATCTCGTTTTTTGATCGGCCCAGGCTTTTTGACACACCGCTTCAGAAACTGCACCGGATGTTTACTGAGCAGGATTTCGACAGCCTCGACCAGGATGTTGTCTTCCCGCTTCGCACCGGAGCGGGATCGTATTTCGGGCTGTTCTTCCCGAATTACGGCAAGACCTATCATGATATGGCGACGACCGACACGATCTTCCGCATGGCCAGCGATACCCGCGATTTCCTGAACCTGTATTTTTCCAATTTCGCAAACAGGTCTGGTAAACGCAGGTGGGCCGAGAAGACACCCAACAATATTTTCTGCGTGGGAGAGATACTCGATTTCTTTCCCGACAGTAAGTTCGTGCATGTCATCCGCGACGGTCGTGACGTCGTCTGTTCGCTGGCGCTGAGGCGCAAATTCGAACTCAACAGCGCGATATTACGCTGGCTGATGTCAGTCGAGGCTGGCATCCGTTTCCGAGGCAATCCGCGCTACTATGAATTGAAATATGAAGACCTTGTTACGGATACAGAGAACACGCTCAGGAAGCTGATGGCTTTTCTGGAGGATGAGTGGGATCCACAGATGCTCGATTATACAGAAGCTGGCAAGGATAACTTTAACAATTACGGCGCTACGCCGATTTTCACCTCCAGTATCGGGCGCTGGAAAAACAGCGACCTGGACGAACGTGCCCGAAAAGTGCTCGATTTGTCGCTTGGCACGATGCTCGAAAAGCTTGAATACAAAATGTAACGGGCTCTATGCGTGAGGTTCTTCTGGGAAGCTGGTCACAACCTGGCCAGCTTTTCTTTTTGCTTTTTGTCGACCCACTCGCGGTAGAGTTGTCCAATTACGGCTCCCAGAATAAACACAATAGATGTGTAGTAGATCCAGAAACCGACCGCTATTAAAAACAGGTATGCGCCGTAGATTTTCTTCAGGGTGACCATGTTAGTGATATAGAAACCGAAAATCTGTTTGGCGATTTCCCATAGTAACGCGGCCGAAAGGGCGCTGACAGCAATAGTACGCTTGGAGAGCTTGGTCTGCGGTACAAAAAAGTAAATAAAGAAAAAAGCTCCGAAGATGATTGCCAGCGAAAACAGGATCAATAGTAAATCCAGGATGAACCCGAACTGCGGGATCTGCAGAAAACCGATTTTGTCGGCCATGTTTTCGAGGATATTCAAGCCGGGCAGGATAGTGGTGGAAAACAAAAAGTAAATCATTACCAGTATCACCATGCCGAAATCGCGCAATTTACTGATCAGTATGAAGACATTCGGTTCTGCTTTATAGATCATGTTCAGAATCGTACGCATACTTGAGAACAATCCACTCGAGGCAAACAGCATCCCCGCCAGTCCCAGAACTCCTGCCAGTCCCTTGTATGAGCGGAACTCTTCAACCCTTGAAAATACGATTTCCTCGACCTGGTCGGCGAATTGTTCATAGGGAATCAGTCCTTCAATGAAGTTCTTTATTTCTGCCGCGATAGAAGGTTTTTCGAGATAAATACCCAGAAGCGAAAAGATTATCAAAACCATGGGGACCACGCAGACGAACAGAGAAAAAGACAATCCCCCGGCCAGAAGAAAGATGTGCTGACGGTCGGCTCTTTTGTAAATACCTCCCAAAAAATGGGCCAAGAATTCCTTGATCGGGCGTAAGCGCGAATAGCGGTCGTATTTTTTTGTAGGTTTATCGGACATTCACTATACCGTATATTTCGATTTCAAGCATGAAACTAATGAAAAAATATTGAAGAGCGCAAGCCCGGTGTTTATTCCGCCCCGAGTGAGAGGTCATACAGGCGATACGTTCGATAGCGTTCGGCTCCCAAAAGTTTGGCTGCCCGTTTCATCAGCTCATTGTCTTCCAGGACCCACGATATCTCGGCCCATGTATAGCCTTTTTCGACTCCGCGCCGGAATGTTTCCAGGTAGAAGATATTGTCTATTCCACGTTTCTGATACTCATGCTCGATACCCATCGTGAGGATACGAGCAGAATCGATCTTGTTCTTGATCTTCGTGTGCCAGAACAGCTTGAGGGCGCCAAAAGGAAACAGCCGGCCGTTGGCATAGGGTAAAACCTGGTAAACATTCGGCAAGGCCATAGAAAAACCGATCGGGTTGCCATCGACCTCGGCAATGAACACCAGGTCCGGGTCGACGATTTCTTTCATGTCCCGGGCGATATGTGCGAACTCATCGTAAGGCAATGGTACAAATCCCCAGTTTTTGCTCCAGGCATTATTGTAAATCTTGTTGACGACCTTCAGTTCCTGTTTAAACTTTTTCATGTTGATATTGCGGACTTTGACGTTCTCTTTTTCGCGGATTTTGTCGACAATCCGCACTATACGTTCGGATGGTTCATTTTCCTGCGTGATCTTATAAGCGTACAGGTCCTTGACTTTCCTGAATCCGAATTTTTCCGCGAAATCAATATAGTATTTGGGGTTATAGGGCATATTGATGACCGGCGGGCTGTCGAAATCATCAACAATGAACCCGATCTCGTAGTTGGTCGAGAAATTGGTCGGCCCGCGCATCACGCTCAACCCCTCTCGTTTAAGCTCGATCAGGGCGACACGAAAGAGAACATCAGCCACTTCGTAATCTTCGATACATTCGAAAAATCCGAAGAATCCGACCGAGTCTTCATGAAACTGGTTGTGATTGAAATTCACGATCGAGGCGATCCGCCCGGCGATTTCACCTTCTTTTCTGGCCATGAAATATTTGACACGGGAATAGCGAAAGAAGGGGTTCTGGCCTTTGTCGAAAAAGGCCCTGCGCTCAGACAGCAACGGTGGAACCCAGTTCGGATCGTCCTTATAAAGATCATAAGGAAACTTGATAAAACGATTCATGTCAGCCGAGGATTTGACCTCGATGATTTCGACGTTTTCGTAACTCATAGATTAGATCAAACCGGCTTTTTTGCCCACTTTTTCAAATGTCTCCAGCACGAAATCGAGTTGCTGGTCTGTATGCGTAGCCGTATATGAAGTTCGTATCAAAGCGTTACCCGGTGTCACTGCCGGGGAGATGATCGCGTTGGCAAAAATCCCGGCATCGTAGAGCGCTCTCCAGAATTTGAAGCACTGCATATCCTCGCCGATGTAGACCGGGATGATGGGCGTCTCGCTGGTACCGATTTTGAATCCCATGGAGCTCAGGCCGTTGCGCATCTTCCTGGCTATCTTCTGCAGGTTCTCGCGCCTGTGCGGTTCTTCATCCATGATCTCGAGACATTCCAGCACGGTCGCCACGACGGAGGGAGGCACAGCTGCAGAGAAAATCATCGGACGAGAAAAATGCTTGATATAATCAATCACTGAAGCATCGGCCGCAATCGCTCCGCCGATCGACGCGAATGATTTAGAGAAAGTCGTCATGATCAGGTCGACTTTGTCTGTCAGGCCGAAGTGGCTGGCGGTTCCTGAACCGTTGGAACCCAAAACACCGACCGAGTGCGCGTCGTCGACCATCAGCCGGAAGCGGTACTTCTCGCGCAGTTCGACCAGTTTGGGCAGATTGACTATATCACCCTCCATGGAGAAGACACCGTCGACCACCACCAGCCGACCGACATCGCCGTTCTGGCTCTTCAAAATCCGCTCCAGATCGTCCATGTCGTTATGATGGTACTTGAGCGTTCTGCCGAACGACAAACGGCATCCATCCACGATTGAGGCATGATCGGAACGGTCGGTCAGGATCAGGTCATTTTTATTGATCAGAGATGAGATCGTGCCCAGGTTGGTCTGAAAGCCTGTC
>WJMC01000007.1 GCA_014728145.1 Candidatus Zixiibacteriota bacterium
GGAGTAGACTTTAATTAGTTAAATTTCCTGTAGGTCGGGGTTGCTTGCAAGCCGACATGTAAATTTGATAAATCCTCAGGTTGACAAGCAACCTGAGCTCTCGACTAATTATGACTTACGACAAGCAAATACTCGCAAACCTGCCTGTCAAAGGTGGATTTCGTCTGCGCGGCACCGAGATGACCCGGCTGGAGACATTCATGGATGCCGCCTTCGCGTTTGCGATGACGCTTTTGGTGATCTCGGTCGGGGATCTTCCCGGCAATTATCATGAATTAGTCCTGGCTTTAAAGGATATTCCTGCCTTCGGGGCGAGTTTCGCCGCCTTCATGACCTACTGGGTCGGACACCGGCGCTGGAGCCGTCGCTACGGACTCGAGGATGGTGCCACGATATTCTTGAGCCTGGTGATCATCTTCGTAATGCTGGTCTATATCTATCCGCTGAAACTGGTCTTCTCGGCACTTTTTGCCTGGCTTTCCGGCGGATGGATTCCGTCTAAACTTCAACTCAGCCACATCCAGGAACTGATCGACCTGTTTGTGATCTATGGCCTGGGGTTTATGGCCATGTCGGCTTTGATGGCGCTTCTGTATCTGCGCGCTCTGCGCGCCCGCACAAGGCTTTGCCTCAATGATACAGAGACCCTCAAAACCCGTGAAGAAGTGACCGCCTGGTCGATACTGGCAGTAACCGGGCTGGCCTCGGCCCTGATGGCTCTGATCACTCCCGACAGAATCGCGGTTTACTCCGGATTCATGTACAATACGCTGATTATCAGTATGCCGGTGAGTTCAATAATGTACAATAAGAAGCTGAAAGCACTCGAATCGGAACCATCACAAACGTCCGACGAATAATCCGCTTTTAATCTGGCAAGCCATCCCCCGCGCTCGACCTCGATGTCCTCTCGAAACATAAAGCGAGAATACTTTTTCTCCGTTAAAGACGTCATGACTGCAACTCGAATCAAAATTATATGGCGTTTGCAGTTAAGCATCGTTTCGATCCGCCGATAAACAAACTGTAAAAGCTAAACTGTAAAAGGTGTGGTTGTAAGGGAAATGATAGCTATGGAGAAACAGACTTCGGTCGATGAGCGCAGGAAATACCAGCGCGTCCCCAAAGAAGTAAGTGTACAGATCAACAAGATCACATACCCGATCAACGACAATGAGTTCGCCAGCGGAAAATCGATGAATATCTCGCAGGGCGGTGTCCTTCTGAACCTGACAGAGGAATATCAGCCCGGTGATATCCTGCAGATCAAGGTCACTCTGCCCGGGTGGCGCAAGAATCATCCCGGATTCATCAATGTGATGGAAGATTCGATCGGTTCGCCTTTTTCCGCCATCTGCGAAGTAGTTCGTTCCAGCCGGGAGGGTGATTTGTATGCGACCGCGGTAAAATTCGTCAACATCGACAAAGATGATTTCACGGCGCTCAATAAGTATCTGTCTAAAATTCAGAATGACTGATTGCTGAGAAACTGATTTTATCAAACGCTTCATCGATTTAGCTGGAAACGGATGATAATTATTGTCTGGTTTTTATACCGGTCAGTTTTTATATTGATTATGGAGAGATTTAACCGGTAGATAAAAGGGAGATAACCATGAAAGAAAAGATGGAAGAAACCACTCAAACCGCCCAGGATGAGCGACGCAAGTATCGTCGTCTGAGGCGACAGACCCCGGTCGAAACCGGACGTCTGACATACCCGGTGAATAATGACAACTTTGTAAAAGGCACCTCGGCAGATATTTCCCTGGGTGGCATCAAGATGAATGTCGACCAGAAATTCGAAGAAGGCACCCTTCTGCAGGTCAAGATCACTCTCCCCGGATGGCATCAGCACCATCCCGGCTTCATGAAAGTTCTGGAAGATTCGATCGGTTCACCCCTGACAGCGATCTGCGAAGTCATGCGTTGCAATGAAAGCGAAGCTGGAGAATTCGAAACCGCGGCTCGATTCGTCAACATAGATCCCGATGATTATGTCGCTTTCCAGAATTACCTCGACAAAGAGATTAAAAACTAGTTCAGCATACTCCTGAGTTAGTGGCGGTCGATTTTTCGGCCGCCTTTTTTACTTTCATAACTTCTCCTGCAAAACTCCCGGTCAGATATAGTTATTCTTCGAGCCCCTGTCTTTATAAGGATTGTGACCCGGCAGGCGGTAATCATTACAAATCAAGCACAGAAAATGGTTTACCCGGATTCTTCCCGGGCTTATATTACCCCGATGACTCCAGTCGAAGAAAAACGCGACGGGTCTCCCCCGGCCCCGTCGGAGCTGGTACGGCAGTACCACAAGCTGGTCGGCAAGGGACGAGTGCTGGAACTGGGTGTGAGCGGTCGTGACGGTCTCTTTCTGGCCTCACGCGGGTACCGGGTCACACGCCTGACGGCAAGCCAGGATATATTCGAGGAGAACCTCCGGCAGGCCCGCGCTCTCGATCTCGAGCTTGACCTTCAGACCGTCGACTTCGTCGAGTATCATTTTCCAAAAGCACGCTATAATATGGTGACCGCCGACTTCTTTTTCCACCTGCAGAAGCGGGCGTTATTAGCGAAATTCGCTGAAAAGATCATCTACACGCTCAAAAAGCACGGTCTTTTGATCGGGGCTACCTTCAGCCGGGAGGATATTCTCTGCGCTGAGTTGATCCGCAAACGGTTTACGGAACTGGGTTCGCATTGTTTTGTTCTGCCGGGTGGAGAGCTGCGGACTTTCTTCGGACCGCGGGAGATCCTGGAGTTGTTTGCGGAGATGAAGATACTGCATTACGCGGAAACCGACTACTATGAAAAACAGGGTGAAGAGGGACGCTGGCGTTCCCTGGTGGAATTTGTCCTGAAGAAAACAGATTGAATAAAATGCATTTGAAGCATTACGGACATCAACTTTCTTTATAGAGACATTAGAGATGAAACAGGGTGAGCAGATATCCGGGCGGGTGGTGAAAGCTTACGGTCGCCTGTTCTGGGTACAGGCCGGTGACAGGCAACTTCTATCCGCGTTGCGGGACAAAGTCAAAAAACAGGCCGAGTCGAAGATCTCGCCGGTGGTTGTGGGAGACAAGGTCATGCTCGAAATTCTGGCAGATCCGGACAAAATCGACCCATCACAAGGTAATCCACAGGCGGTGATAACAGAGGTTGCACCGCGTTTGAGCAGGTTCAGCCGCCCCAAGCGCGGTCGTGAAGACCTCGAGCAGATAGTGGCCGCAAACATCGAGCAGATGCTGATCGTCACGTCGGTGGCCAGGCCGTCTTTCAAACCTCACCTGGTCGACCGTTTCCTGGTGGCGGCCGCCTCGGGCGGGTTGACACCGATCATAATAGTGAACAAGATCGATCTCGCACACGACATCGACCTTGACCAGTTCCGGGAGACCTATTCCCGCCTGGATATCGGGGTGATTTTGACCAGTGTCACTGAAAAAACAGGTTTGAAACAGTTTGAACAAGCGCTCAAAGACAAAATATCGGTTATCGCCGGGCAGTCCGGGGTCGGTAAATCCTCGCTGTTAAACGCGATCGAACCGGAACTCAATATCAGGATAGGAGAAGTCTCGGAATACTCGCAGAAGGGAGTTCATACCACAACTGCGGTTGAAATGCACACGCTCACTTGTGGAGGATTCGTGGTCGACACACCCGGTCTCAAATACCTGGGGCTGTGGGGCATCGAAGCTACCGAACTGCAGTATCTGTTTCCGGAAATTGAACGTTATGCCGGTTACTGCCGTTTCAGTGACTGTCTGCATCGGGGTGAACCCGGATGCGGGATACGTGACGCGCTCGCGAAAGGTTTAATCGATAAAAATCGTTACCAGAGTTACCTCACCCTGCTGGATGAACAAAAACAGCAGGAAGGCCGATAACTTTCTTTACAAGTGTTGTTGATATCATTATTATGCCCGATTAAAGGATTGACAACACTCGGGTTAAAATTATGAAATCTGCCATCAGACAATCACTGCCAAAGATGACATTGATGCTGATCGTGATCTTTTTGACCTTGATGGTCGGGACCAGCCTGATCTCCGGTCAGCAGGAAGATACCGCACATACTTCTGATACTGCAACGCACCAGACTGCAGAAAAAGGAAGCGGCAACACTCATGGCGAGAGCGAGGATCATCTCGCGCAGTCGTTTTTATCGGATCAGAAACCGATCGTGATCGTATTGTTCGAGCTGGTAATTTTTATTTTGGTAGCCAAGCTCGGTGGCGAGATCATGGAACGGATTCGTCAACCGGCGGTGCTGGGAGAATTGATAGTCGGGATGATTATCGGCAACCTGGCCTTGATCGGGATTACCGAGTTCGAGTTTATAAAGCATGACCATTTCATAGAGCTTTTAGCTGAAATAGGGGTGATTATCCTGCTTTTCGAGGTCGGTCTGGAGACCGACCTGGGCGAGATGCTGTCGGTCGGCACGACTTCCTTTCTGGTGGCGGTAATCGGGGTAGTTGCACCCTTCATCCTGGGCTGGGGAGTGGCCGCCTACTTTTTGCCGGAAGCTTCACATTATGTTCATATTTTTATCGGCGCGACACTCTGCGCCACCTCGGTCGGGATTACCGCGCGGGTCATAAAAGATATCCGCCGTCTTCAGACCAGGGAGGCCAAGATTGTTTTGGGCGCGGCGGTGATCGACGATATCATGGGACTGATCGTTTTGGCGATAGTCAGCGGGCTTATCTCCGCGGCCGATACCGGACAGACGATCAATTCACTCAATGTATTGTTTATTTTCATCAAGGCGGTAGCCTTCGTGGTGGTAGCGATCCTGGTCGGCAACAAGATCATGCCAAGTATATTCCTGGTGGCATTAAACCTCAAGGGGCAGGGAATCCTTCTGGGCGTCGCGCTGTTTATCTGCTTTACCCTGGCGGCCTCGGCCGAGATGATCGGGCTGGCCGGGATTGTTGGCGCTTTTGCCGCCGGCGTGATCATGGAAAAAGTCCATTACCAGGGCTTCACCGACCGGGGCGAACATTCGCTGGATGACCTGATTTACCCGCTGTCGACATTTCTGGTACCGATCTTTTTTGTGCACATGGGTTTAAAGGTCGATCTGGCTACATTCGGCGACATGAATATACTGGTGTTCGCTGGAGTGTTGACCCTGGTAGCAATAATCGGCAAGCAGGCCTGTTCTCTGGGAGTGCTCGAAAAAGGCATCAACAAGGCCTCCATCGGTATCGGCATGATTCCGCGTGGCGAGGTCGGCCTGATCTTCGCCAAAATCGGCCACGGCCTTACTCTGGGCGGGGTTGCGGTGATTTCCGATTCGACTTATTCGGCGGTGGTGATCATGGTTATTTTAACCACCCTGGTAACCCCTCCCATTCTGAAACGCTCGCTTTTGAAGAAATCGACGGATTATTATGCAGTTGAATAATTTATATGCTTGTAAGGGATTCATAAATTTGTCAAATTGGGCTAATATTTTGAAACAAAAAACCGATATAGCAGAATAAGATTTGCATAAACCGCTAATTTAACAGGATGTTTGACTGAAAGGAAAAATTGGATTTTTCAGCTTCTGGGAAGGCGGCGCAGATATAGGGATATACACTGCTGATTCGCTATGATTCAAAGGTGGCTGAAAAAACTTTAACTGATCGTTATAAGTAAATATCCGGCAAATTATTACTTGACAAATTTTCAACAACTTGGTAGAATTGTCGGGACTTTGATAAGAGGTGCCTGAAAGATTATAAAAAAACTGCTTGATTTTTAACAGTTAGAATATTAATTGGCAGGCACAATTTATCTTGTTGCAATATATAGTTTAGTATTTGAAAACGAGGCTTCTTAGCATAGATTAAAATCAGTTCTTGTGACAGGTTCGGAAAGGTGCTCCCGAGCTAAAGGGAGGGGTGCCATCATCCGAGCCATATATATATTAGGAAAAGGATTTAACAAACCATCGCTCAAGGAGGAGACGCCGGCAGATATCACCCGTAAAAAATCTGACCTTCCCGCATATCGGAAAAACAGTGAGGGCTGAAGCATATCCGAAACCAGGGAAGACTGAACCAATGGTTTTCTGAGGTTAATCCTGAATAACATGAAAGATGTCTTTATTCACAAAACCGCGCAGGTTGAAGATGGTGCCAGGATCGGCAAAGGTTCAATGATTTGGGATTTCTGCAAGATACGTGTCGGCGCGAAACTCGGCAAGAACTGTAATCTCGGTCAGAACGTGTATGTCGCTCCGAACGTGAAGATCGGAAATAACGTGAAGATACAAAACAATGTCAGCGTGTACGAGGGGGTGGTATTGAAAGATGATGTTTTCTGCGGACCCAGTTGTGTATTTACCAACGTTAAGAATCCCAGGTCGGCGGTAAACAGAAAAGACAATTATGGAAAAACCACTGTCAACAAGGGCGCTACGATCGGAGCCAATGCAACTATCGTATGCGATATCTCGAT
The DNA here is from genome assembly GCA_014728145.1 of Candidatus Zixiibacteriota bacterium. Lineage (NCBI taxonomy): Bacteria > Pseudomonadati > Candidatus Zixiibacteriota > Candidatus Zixiibacteriota bacterium. The sequence continues at coordinate 6,457 of WJMC01000007.1, forward strand.
CGGTGAGCACGCCGTTATCGGCGCTGGAGCGGTGGTAACGAAGAACGTCAAAAAATTCGCCATTGTGGCCGGCAACCCGGCCCGGCAGATAGGATGGGCATGCAGGTGCGGTGAAAGCCTCAAGGATTTGAAATGTCATCGCTGTAAAAGCGAGTATAAGCTGGTCAGGGGATACCTCAGGCCGGCCTGATCCTGTTTGAAGAATGAACCGTTCCACGCCTGTTGAAAAGCAAAAACAAAAGGATAAAATAAATAAAAGCAGTAGTAACAATTCTGTTGATCTGAAAGGAGGTCAATGATCGAAACATGAACTTTTATGTTGAGAGAAAATTTAACCATGAAACTACACAACCTGTTACAGGGGGTTGTCGAATGAAACATGTTCGCAGCTTACTTTTCCTCTCTGCGGTTGCCATGTTGTTCCTGTTCGGGATGACTTCGACTGCCGATGCGCAGATCGGTTCATCTTATGATTTTAGTGTCGATGCTCAGATCGGCATTGAAATCCTCGAGTGGGATACGACGGCGGCAACCATGAGTCAGTTGATCGCAGGCGCAAACTTCGACAGTGTCGTGGTCTACCGTTTCGCGATCTACGACAAGGCTGATAACGCCTCTGCCGGCGCGACCATCACAGAGTTTGTTTTCCATTCTCTGTGTGAGAAGGCCGGTGCGGTCGATCATATCTATCTCTACAGGCAGTTCGGTGATCCCGCCGGTACTCCTACCGGCACCCCGACTTTGCTCGGTGACAGCGCTATCACCCAGGACTTCCTGATGGGCGACCCCGGTGACTCAATCATTTTTGATCTGAGTGGTTCACCGGAATCAATTATCGATGCTGACGCTGGCGCTACCCCGAACGATACCGCCATTTACTGGGTCTGCGTCGATATTCATCCGACCAATGTTGTCGCTAACGATACAACCACTGCGACCACTTACAATGAGAAATACATCGGTGTCGAGCTCCGTGGCCAGAGAGTTGATGCCAGCGGTGATGCCGGTGTTGCTCCTCCGGTTGTGGGTGATACCCTGGCTTACACTGATCAGGGTGGACCGTGGAACGCTTATGCTCAGATTGCAGTCAACGGCGACGCTAACGAAGGCGCGGTAGTCTGGATTGATACCAAGCCTCCGGATCTGGGTATTAATTATTCATTGCAGACCGACGCCGACGGTAACGGCATTATCGACTTGGGTGATGTTATTCGAGTCGACATGATCGATACCGTGGACGGTGACGACGATGATGACGGTAGTGCGGGCAAGTTCAACCTCTATGAACTGGATACCTGCGTACTCTCGATGCAGAGATTCGGGACATCGGCTGACGATTACCGCACTGACGATGCCGACGCTATGACCACTTTTAATGTCGCCGGTCTCAATTATGACGGCGGTGGCGCGGACGATACCGGTATTCGTGTCGACTGGCCGATTCCGGACAGTGTCGTCAGTTCACCGACCGATACCCTGGGTAGCAATATCTACCTCAAGGTGGTGGCGCGTGACAGGCAGGGCAACGCCCGCACTGACTCCGTGCTGATTACCCAGGAGGTCGATACCAGAAAGATCACCTTCGTGGGTGATTCGGTCTGGGCCGAACTGCATTACGATGCCAACGGCGACGGTACCGCGGCCATCGGTGACACGGTTCGCTTCCGTGGCGACCTGACCAACTGGCCTGTCTCTGAAATTCAGTCTGTCACTATGGACAACGACGCTGAATGGGCCTTTGGCGGTGTCAAGACACTGACCGATGGTGGTACTCGCGAGTATGCATACAAGTTCGAGATCGTGGCTGGTGACCTGGATGTCGTGGCAGATTCCGCGGCCTCACAGTTCAAGCTCAACGCTAAAGACGATGCCGATAACGTGCATGTCGATTCCGCGCTGGCCGGCTTCCCGATCGATAACGTGAAGCCTGTGGCCGGTACCGGAGCCAAGACCATTACGCTCCAGTACGACCATGACGCCAATGGAATCATCAATATCGGTGACTCTGTCAAGGTCACGATCGACTCCACTGCGATGGGCACCAGCGGTGGTACCGCAGTGTCCGATATTGCCAATATCGCTTTTGACAGTCGATTTTTGGGAACTGCCTTCAAGTGGGATACTGTCTCACTGGGCACCGCTCCCAACTTCACCAAGACCTATTATGTGGCCAATGGTGGAACCGAAGCGGTTGACGAGGCCGCCGGTGCTTTCCAGGGCGACTACCGGGTAACCGATAACGCGGCTAACGTCGACTCATTCCAGACTACAGCTGCGGTTGCGGCAATCGACACTGATCCTCCGGATACAGTGACTCTGGCAGTTACCAATGCCGGTAACTGCGCGGTTCAGCTGGCCTGGACTCAGGAAGCCGGTGAAGATCACGCTTTTTACGAGATCTACTGGGACAGCGGTGACGGCTGGACCTCGGCTGATACTTCTTATGACGCCCTCGGCAATGTCATCTTTGATGACACCCTGGCCACTATCGCGGCTGGCGGCGCGGGCGCCAAGACCTGGTTAACCGATGGCTATGTCACCCTGACTCACAACAGCACCTATCAGTTTGTGGTGCGCGCGCGTGATAATGCCGATAACGCTGAATACAACTTCAACACCAAGGCTATCCTGACCGACTGTGAAGCTCCGGTTGCGGACATCCAGACTCCGTCCGGCGTAAGCGGTGGTATCACCGAGGATATTACCCTGACGGTTACCACTGCTGATCCCGAGATCAATAATGTACGTCTGTACGTCCGTGATGCCGATGTCGGTTCCAGTCTGGCTCCGGGCCCGTGGGTCGCTTATACTGGTTGGGTCGCGGCTGGTGGAACTTCCACCAACCTGACGATCGACAATGCCGGCATGATCGGCGCCGGATTCAATGCTGGTATCAATGACACTTATGAAGCTGTGGTTGCCGCTGAGGATGATGCCGGTAACCAGCAGACTGCCGCTGAAGCGGCTGATTCGGCCACTGCCGGTGGCGGATCGCTGTTCAACTTCCAGTGGTTCCAGCAGCCTCTCGTGGTCACCCTGACCTCGGTCAAGGATACCGCTGTGGCACAGACTGGTTGTGGATACAACGTGACTCGCGACTCGATGAACGCGGTCAAGTTCTCGGTCACCGGTCTGGGTGGCGCGACCTACGATATGGCCGCCGTTCTGACTACAGGCGCTTTGGAAGATACCCTGACTTTTGTCGAGGATATCTCGACCACGAGCCATACATTCAATCTCAATGCCAGTAATCTTCCTTCCGGTACCCAGACTCTGGATATCCGGATTAAGGCTTCCAGTGGTAATACCGGAAGCACCGGTGATTTCAACCTCTGCGTACCTGACGAAGATGCTCCGGACTTCATATATATTAGCAGCCCGGAAGACATGCAGTTCGTCGGCAAGAGCTGTGTGCTGAGAGATTCTGTACAGATCACTGCGACCGTGGATCCTGCCAGTTATGATGCTGCCAACGTTTCACGCGTCGAGTTCTTCGAGAAGCTCGCCAGCGACACTGCCTGGCCGACCACAGCGTTCAATACCGACGCGAACGGTGCGCCGTTCCAGGTCAACTGGGACAACTGCTCTTACAATCATGGCGATACCGTGATGTTGCGCGCTATCTTCATCGATAACGACAACAACATGGACACGACTAACGCCATTACTGTTTACATCGATGGTCTCAGGCCGTCCGTGACGATCTCCAGCCCGGATGTCGTTACTAACAGCTGTGACACCACCGTGTACTACGCCAACGACGAGATAGATCTCCTGGCTGTTGTCGATACCTCGATTTATGATATCGATAACATCAAGTTCTACTACGTCGATGCCGACAGCCCGGATATCTTCAGCTACTATACAGAGCTCGATCCGGGTCCGGATACTTCGGGAACCAACACCATCTGGAAGATCGATGATTTCGATACGGATGCGCAGTTGACCGAAAACAAGACCTATCGTTTCCGTGCTATCGCTGAAGACATCGCCGGCAACGTGATGTTTGACTACGATAACAACGGAGAATTCGATGATAACTACTTTGATGCTACCGCCAATAACGGCGATATGCTTATCAAGATCGACAATACTCCGGTCGACGCGGCCATCGCGCAGGTGGTTGTGGACAGCGCCGGTACAGTGATCAACACCTTCGTAACTCCGTCTACCAAGATGGGCGGCGGCGGTTATGTCTACGCGGCTCCGGGTCA
>WJMC01000008.1 GCA_014728145.1 Candidatus Zixiibacteriota bacterium
GACAACCGGCCTATCATGATTCCCATCATTTTATCCATCATACCCATCTTTTGACCTCCTAAAAACAGTTGTGTGTTTTTTACAGGATAGCTCGCAATTGTTAGGATCGGATTAAAAACAGATAACCGCTATCTTAGACAAGATATCTACATTATCTTAGACACAAAACCGTTTTCTATAACGATTTTTTACAATACAGCCGGACGTTACTCATACAGGAAGAACCCATAAAGCATTGCACAACAACGCCAAATGATCTTTTTTTGCAGGTTTTTTAATTTTTTATACAAAACGGGAACTATTATTAGACAATTCATGTTTTGTCTAGTGAAAGTTGAAATTATGTGGACGCAATCAAAAAGGAGAACACAATGAAGACATTAGACGTAATCGTAGCCGCGCTTCTGGTAATCGGGGGTTTGAACTGGGGGCTGGTCGGCATTTTCGGATTCGATCTGGTCGCCTCGATTTTCGGTGATATGAGCTTTCTGAGCAGAATCGTCTACGCCGTTGTAGGCCTGAGCGCTCTCTACCAGGCAGTGCAGTGGAAAGCGATCCAGCGTCGCTGGGCAGTCCTGTCACCGGCCGGTGCTTGATTAGTTGAACATCGACAAACGATTAGTTGAAATTGAACGCAAAAAATTTAAGGAGAAGTAAAATGAATGTGAAATTAAAAGACAAGATGGAAAAGGGTAGAGGGGCAGCTCACATCGGCTCGAGACCGATGGTGGTTCATGTGGACAGCAGAGGAACGGAATGGTTGTGCGACAAGAACGTCAACGGGGGCGACTTCGCCGCTCAGGGGTGCTGGCGAACAGATATGATGGCGTTCAATCGCAACGACTAATCAGCAGAGAGCGGTGAACCGAAAGGCGGTCTGGATTTCCAGGCCGCTTTTCTTTTGTTTACTGCGTCATTCAAGTATAAGTCAAATTACTAAAGATTATACTACGGCTACTGACGCTTTCAGGTTTGTAAACAGCGCCAAACGCAAATGACATAAAACTGTCTGTAGCTTTCAGCCGGCAGAGGGTGTCGCGGTGATAGCCTTTTCAAAATGCTAACTACAGATTTTTGAACGGCAGAAAGCTCATGAAATCGCAGTGGTGGACTATATAGGCCTCGGTCGTGCGTTTGACCATATCGCCCTCGCCGGCATGAGCGGCGATTATATGACAGACCTCTTTCGGCACCCCGCACTGCATCGCCAGTCCGACTCCTGAAAACGGATGACGGACTGCTTTGCCGAAATCGGACTGCACCGCTTTACCCTCGATCTTTTCATATTCCAGCAACTTGCCGACATCGGCCAGAATCGCCCCGGCCACGACCGTATCCAGGTCAATCGGTAAGTTGGTGCCGAAAAATTTCTGCATCGTCTGAGCGGATTCATACGACAGATGAACCACCGCACGTTTATGTTCCATAAATGTCACCGGGCAATCCTTGATCAGAAGCGTAAAGGGAATCTCGTTCAGATCGTCCACGGTCAAGGGACTGAGTTTCAGCGCCAGCGCCCAGGCGTCGGCGGTCTGTTCACGCAGTTTCTCATCTTTGATCCATTCCAGTTCGGGCCAGAGTTTATAGACTTCTTCGGGCATTTGATATCTCCTTGTGTGCGTTTCTTTGGCTGTAATTAAACTCCCGGCAGACCGTCTGTCAACTCAAAGAAGCGGGCTGGTTGTCAGGTTGCCTGATATAAGCGGATATTGGCTCGTACCTTTGGCAAAAACAGTCAATTATTCCGGGTGAGGTTTGATCTACTGGCCTGAGGAATTCATCAGGAGATGTTGCGATACGCGCATTTTGACAGGTCAACTACTCAGTTTTGTCACTTAAGGTTATGAGTTCTGCTTTTTTGCGCGATGCTTTTGCGCTTTGATGGAAATCCAGTCGATCAGCCTGGGAGAGATCTTGTTTAAAAACACTCCCAGCTTGCCTGAAAACGATAATACCCTCTCGCGCTTGCGTTTGGCAGAAGCCTTGAGGATAATCCGGGCACACTCCGAAGCTGTCATCATCTTATCGGTGTAAAGCTTCTGGCCCTGTTCGCCCATCTTCTGGCCGTCCGGCTTGATCACATTGCCGGCGAAATTGGTGACAACGTAGCCGGGATAAACAGCTGTCAGCGAGACCCCCTCGGAACGCAGTTCATTGCGCAAAATGTCCGAAAAACCGGCCATCGCAAATTTGGAGGCGGCATAGACGGTACTTCCCCAGATTGCAACCTTGCCCAGAACCGAGGACACCATCACGATTCGCCCGCGGGTTTTCTTCAAATACGGGAGAGCGTAGTAGGTACACCAGACCGAGCCCATAAAGTTGACCTCCATGACATTCTGGAAAGCCTTCAGATCGGGCTGTTCATCCAGCCTGCCACCGGTACTGTAACCGGCATTATTGATCAGTGTATCGATCCGGCCGAATTCTCCAAAAGCCTTATCGATCAAATGCTTACATTCGGACTCAAGCCCCACATCGGTTTTCACCACGAGAGCTTTGGCGCCCCGCCTTCGGCAATCAGCGGCAATCTTTTCGAGCTGATCAAGACTGCGGGAGGCCAAAACCAGGACAGCACCCTGGTCTGCCAACTGCAGGGCCAGTTCACGACCTATCCCGCTCGAAGCGCCGGTAACAATTGTCACGTTATCTTTGAAAACAGTATTACCCATGTGCAGATAATAACAGGTTCCGGTTGGCAGAGTTTATAAAAATTCGGAAATTATTCGCCCTCGGCCAGGCGACTGTTAGCCTCAGGCAGAAGATCGAGAGTGCCCAGCTCATTGTAGGTAATCTCGACCACATGGGAGCTGTCCAGGATCAGCGGATCGGTCAAGACGGTTTTATGCGTGGCAATGGACATGAACTTGTTGACTCCGTTTAAGTAATCGATCACCGGTCGATCGGAATCGACCAGCGGAGTTACCAGAAAATCATTTGGATTTTCAGGATCACTGGAGATATAACTGACCTGGGTAAAACGGTAGAGCTCATCGAGTCCCATCAGGTTGCCCAGCTTCTTAAACCTGATAACCTGCATCTCGAGCTGAAACAGGCTGTCATTGAGAAGTATCTCATTGGCCAAAAGCGGATTATTGTTTTCATCGAAAGTCTTCAGGATCATCCGTGGCTTTTCGTACTCGGATTCTACAAAAGATACTTTGGCCAGCGGTGTATTGGTGTATAGCGGGAAATACAGCTTGAGTTTGGAGTTCAACCAGAGCAGGTTCTGACCGAGTAAAATCAGCAATATACCGCTCAGGCTGATGACACCGTTTATGATCAACTTGTGTTTAAACGC
>WJMC01000009.1 GCA_014728145.1 Candidatus Zixiibacteriota bacterium
GCCGACAGCCTCTATCTCGCTGTCAACACCAACAGGCTGGAGCGTGCCGAGAAAGAGGAACTGGTTTTCAAGAGGGCGCAGATCAAATTCTTCCAGAAAGAATATGACCAGGCCAAGGGGCTGTATCAGCACCTGAGCGGGATATACCCGCGTTCTTTGTATGTCAACGACTGCCTTCGTAAGATCCTGATCATCGACGAGAATCAGGGTATGGCGATACTTGATCTGAATTTTTACAGCCAGGCCGAGAGGACGGTCTGGCAGAACAAGATAGATTCGGCGCTGGCCCGGCTGGTTGAGCTTTCCGAACGGGGAAATTCGAACCTGGCCGCTCTGGCGACTTTTGAAGCCGGTAAAATATACTATGACAGGGGAGACTACGAGAAGTCTTTTGAGATGTTTACACGCATGCTGGAAAGCTTTGAGGAAAGCTTCTATTCCGCCGAGTCACAGCGGTATATTGGTGATCTATATTTTTATCACTTCGACAACAAGCAAAAGGCGGCCGAAGCTTACCGCCTGATACTTGAAAACTATCCCAATCGGGTGCTCTACGAGTACGCGCGCAGGCAGTTGCGCAAACTGGAGAGCTAATAGGTTTTTTCGATCGGTTCCGGGTCTTTGGTGCGCTGGCGCTTGCGCAGGACACCGATCTCGTATTCCAGCATCTCGATACGTTCGATGAAATGCTCGATCCTGCGAAGTTTCATCTTGGTTGTGGTGCGAATTAAAAGACCCAGAGAAATCAGCATAAACAGCACTGAATTCACCCTGCGGAAAATATCCCCGTAGTTGAACAGGCTGTCCAGAAATGCTCCTACGCCGAGCAGAAATAAAAATGCGCTCCAGAACAGCATAAAGTCTCCTTTAGGCCAAAATTGAGTTGAATTGCATAATAGAATGCTTATATTTTCCTATCGGAAATTTTCTGACTGGTTTTAGAAAGGAAAGTATTGATGGAGAATAATAAAGCTGATCGCCTGAACTGGATTATCGCCGGGGCGGTGACTCTGATATCCCTGATAGTTTACCTGAAAACCCTGGCCGTATCGATATCACTATGGGACTGCGGAGAGTTTGTCGCCTGCTCGCGGATTTTCGGAGTTGCTCATCCGCCGGGCACACCGCTGTTTATTATTTTCGGACGGATTTTCTCTTTGATTCCGTTTGCCGGGGATGTCGCTTACAGGATCAACCTGGTGTCGGCCCTGTCATCAGCTTTCGCGGTCGGATTTTCCTATTTAATTCTTTCCAAAGTTATTGGCTGGTGGCTCGATAAAAAGGAAACCATCTGGGACAGACTGCCCGCTTACCTGGGTGGATTCGTCGGGGCACTTGTTATGGCCTTTTCACGCACATGGTGGACCAACGCTGTCGAAGCGGAAGTCTACGGGCTGACATCGCTTCTGTCAATCGCAGTCGTCTACCTGGCGGTGGTCTGGTACGAGCGCAGGCAGGAGCCACGCAGTGACAAGCTTGTCTTTTTAATGATCTTTCTGGCCGTGCTGGGTGTTGCCGCTCATCTCGCGGCCTACCTGGTTATGCCGGCCGTGTTTTTGTTTATATTTTTATCCTCGCGCCGATTGCTGGTACAGCCATTGGTCTGGATTTCGGTCCTCTGTGCCATGTTGCTGGCCATAGATTACAACCTGTTTTTTACAGTCATCCTGATCTGGTCGGCAATATCATTGATCGGCGCATTCGCCACACGAAAATATTTCTGGCGCTGGGCGGCCGCTTTTTCGGTCTGCGCCGCGCTGGCTTTTTCGATCCAGTATACCACCCTGTTTCGGGCCCAGGAAAGGCCTCGAATCAATATGACAAACGCCAATACAATAGAACGTATGAATGATTACCTGGCTCGAAAGCAGTACGGCCAGGGCAATATGATCACCCGTATGTTCGATCGTCGAGGGGAGCTGGCTAACCAGTTCGGTGATTATCCCCGCATGGGTATGCTGGGGTTCTGGGAAGACCAGTATTCTCCGCCATCGGCACCATTTATTATCTGGTTCGTAGTGGGGCTTTTTGGGCTTTACTTCGCTCTTCATAAAAAGTGGAAGGTGGGACTGCTGATATTCCTCCTCGTACTGGCCGGTACGGTCGGGATAACGCTCTACATGAATTTTGCCGACGGTACCGAGGTTATGCAGGATCCCAACGCCAAGCTCGAGGTGCGTGACCGTGACTATTTCTGGACCCATGGTTTCGCCATGTTCGGCTGGGCGATCGGGCTGGGAGTTGCCGCGCTGTTATACTCAGCTCAAAACTTTTTACGCTCGCGTGAGAATATGCAGAAGCTGGTGATCCCGGTTACGTTACTGTTCTGCCTGACGATATTCATCCCGGCTTTAGGATATACAAAAAACCATTACTACAACAATCGTTCAGGAGAGTGGATGCCGTATCAGTTCGCCTACGATCTGCTGAGCATCCTCGAACCAAATGCTGTCCTGTTCACTGCCGGAGACAACGACACTTACCCGCTTTGGGCCTTGCAGGAGGCCTACGGTATGCGCCAGGATGTCAAGATCATCAACCTCTCCCTGGCAAATGTGGACTGGTATGTCCTTCATTGTATGGAGGTGTTCGGTGCGCCGATGAGTGTCAGTCATGAACAGGTCGAGGTTGTTGAGAACGTAACCCCGACCGGCAACGAAGAGCTCCGGCCGGAGAAACCATATTACGATCAGTTCGATAACCGTTTGGTTTATTTCGGTACGCGCCCGATCCGCGATCCCGGTACAGGCAGGGTGACGGATATAATCGAGATGGCGCAATTGACGATCGAAAGCGTAATCCAGGCCACACTCGAACAACGGGGCGATACGCTGATTATGAATACCCCGGTTTATTTCACCAGCCTTACAGATCCGGTACGTAAGATGCGCTACACTAACCTGCTCCAGAACATGGAACGCGTGGCCTATCTATATAAAATCAAGGATACAGTAATAGTCGGCGAGACGAAACCTCCGTCACCAATGTATCCATATCATTACAATGTCGACCGTAGTTATGACCTGTATGCCAACCAGTTCATATTCGAAGGTATGGGTGAGCCGGAAGTCGCCAGGGGCGAGTTTACCACGATGATGGTTTACCGCTATTACAGTACTGAGTATGCCACACTGATTGACAGCCTGAAGGCTCGCAACGATACGACCCGCCTGGTTACGATCATCGACAAGGCGGTGGAGACTGTTCCGGAATTCCATGAGGTCCCGGATTGGCGCATGCTCAAAGACAGCCTTCTGGGCAACACCGAGCGCTCATTGACGGATTACCAGAACGAATATGTTGAATATATGCGGCTGCTTCTGGATTATCATCCGTACAACTTCTATTACAAACAGTTCATCTCTGAGGTGCTGCTGGATATGGGTCAGGCGAAAAACGATGATGACCTGACTCGTGAAGCACTGTCTTACCTTCAATCCGGCTATCATGACAATCCCAACAGCGAATGGATGTTCGAGGGTCTGTTGAAGGGCAGTGTGGCGATTCGTGATACTTCCAGATTGGAAAAATTGATGCGCGAGTATATTGCGTCAGGGGTTCCCCAGCCCTTTCGTCCGGTGTTCTTGCTGGCCGCGGACTATCTCGAAGAGAAATCCGTGGAAAATTTGACCACCCTGATGGCGGGTTATTTTCGTGCTTCCGGAAAGGACCCGTTTGTCTTCAAGGAACTGGTCAAGTACACCATGGCCAAGAAAGATATAGAGGCGACAGTCGCTTTACAGAAGCTCTATTTTGAAATCCATCCAGACGATCATGAGTCGATGCAGTGGCTCTTGCAGATGTTTCCGGCCGCTGAAGATGAAGCGCCGTCGAGCTAAAAATCGTACCCGAAGTCGAGATAGAACCTGTCCGCACCGTCATCTGTGCGTCCATAGGATATAGACAACGGCCCCAGGTAAGAATCGTTCTGGAGCGCGAATCCGTAGCTGAACAGCAGGTCGTCGACGCGGATTTCACCCCAGTTGTCCCAGACATTGCCGAGATCAGCCCGCATCGAGAAATAGAATTTCCAGGGCAGTCTCAGGCGGATTTCCTGGTTGGTCAAAAACTGTTTGTCCCCGTAGTACTGAAACAGCCGGTAGCCGTATAAATTGCGTGACCCGCCCATGTAGAACTTTTCGCTGGGTGGCAGGGTGTTGGCTGACATACCGAAACGGAAAGTCGGAATAAACTGTATAAACCTTTTGGGCGCGATAATACTTTTCCAGTAAATCGTGCCTTTCTGGTATTCCTCCTCACCGCCGATAAAGTTAAATGCGAATTCGAGGTTGAGGTTGAAGACCGATCCGCGTTCGGCAAAAACGGGACGATTACGGGTATCGATGCGAGAGAGGAATTGAATTGAGGCGATGCCGGTGTGGACTTTCCCACCGTCGGGATACTCCAGCCTGAGCCGCGAGAGGCTGAAGCGTCCTCCCAGGTGTCCCCGCCCGGTCAGCTGTTTTCCCAGGGATAATGCTCCGCCTGTTTTGCGCTCACGACGTTTTCCAGCTGAAGTTCCTTCGGGATCATACATCTCACGCTTGAGGCGATCGTGGAAAAACTCGAGGTGGTAGTTATATGAGGTTTCATAGATTCGATCTGACTTCAGGTTGAGAGAAAGCTCCTGCCTGAATTCCCCGTAGAGAGTACGACAGAACAGTTCTGTGCCGAAACCAAACAAGTTGGTATTGCCCAGATCAAGGTAGGCCTCGGTGTGATAGTAGTGATGGTGATGAAGTCCGAGCCTGGCAATGCCGGAATACTTTTCCCGAACCTCCAGGTTGACCACCACGCCCCCGGGATCATGATCCAGTGTCAACAGGACCTCCTCGAACAGGCCGGTGGCGTAGATATTTGCCAGTCCGCTGTCGGCCCGTGCGATCGAGTATGGTTCACCCGGTTTTATAAGAAAGTTGCGCTTGATTACCCAGCTTCGGGTACGGTGATTACCGCTTACATGGAATCGAACCAGTCTGCCTTCAGAAATAAATAATTTTAGAGTGTTCGGCTGCCTGTAATCGAAGACTGGTTTGACTTCTGCCAAGTCAAAACCATTGTCGCGCATAAACGCCAGGGCGCTGTCACGTAAATCATTAATAAGTGTGAAATCGAGACGGTGACCATAATTATAACCGGTCGCCTGTAACAGTTCTGGTGCTGATAACAGGTCAGTGCCCTCGATTTCAAGCGATTGTAAATTGCCGGCCGATTCGAGTTCTAAAGAGTACTGAGGCTTAGTCGAATCGGATTGTTTTTGCAGGCTGGCATAGATGATCCTTCCCTCCTCAACTGCTGAGTTTAACAGGCTGAAGATGTTCTTTATTAGTATGACACTGTCACGAATGGTTTTCGATGATGCATGGTCTTCGAAAAGTCTCCGGCTGGTGTCGTCTGGAAAAGAGAGTTGATTGAAAGAAATCGGATACGTATTCTCACCGGAGTCGAACGAGGTCAGATTTTTTTGCAGTTCCGGTACAAGCTTACGGGCTTTTCTGCGGCCGGCTTCGATCAGGCTGTCCACTGCCGTAAAATCTGCGGCATCGAATTGTTCGATATCCGGCTTGATCACCATATCTGCCAGATCGAGTTCCGCCTTTTTCTTTTCCAGTTGCATGATGGTGGTGGTTGTATTGATTATATCAAGCGGATTGCCGATATCCTCCAGCGCCAGTATATCCGAGGTAGTATTGACAACCAGCACAAAATCAGCTTCTTCATCGATTGCTGTCTCGACCGGAATCGGTTGCAAAAGACCGCCATCCACTAAAAGCATCTGCTCATGCTCGAAGGGAGTGAAGGCCAGGGGAAAGGCGGTTGTGGCACGCAGAGCCGTGCTGAGGTGACCGCTATCAAAGACCACTAAATCGCCGTCGACCAGATCGACCGCGCAGATCCGCAACGGGATCGGCAGGCTGTCGAAGTCTTTTCGATAGGTATAGTCAGACTGCGAAGTGACACGGGCTAAAAAGGAGCTCAGTTTTTGGCCGGTTGTTACAGCACGCGGGATATGAATATCAGATCCGCGAAAGCGGAGTGTCAAAATACTGTTCTCGCCGAAATCTTTTTGTGTGATATACTGAGTTGATCTCTCAGGTCGATTGCTGAAGAAGTCCAACCAGTCAATTCGGGAAGCGATCTTCACCAGCGAATCAGGGCTTATTCCGCTGGCATAGAGCCCGCCGAGCATACCGCCCATACTGGTGCCCACCACGAGGTCGAAATCTATTCCGGCACTGTCGAGAACCTCCAGAACACCGATCTGTGCCAAACCACGAGCGCCACCTCCTGAAAGTACCAGCGCTAACCTGCTCGAGTCCATCGTTAACTCGGAATTGTCGGTAGCTTGAATACCATCGCCGGAAAGTTTGACCTGATAAATATTTTTGCCGGCGGAACTTGCGGACAGTATCAGAAGGATTATCATAAAGAGCAGGCAAATATGTGAAATCAGGCGTTTCATTTGCATGGAATTTGAGCTATCGGAATCGAAAATGCAAGTGATTTTGTCATAGTGATTGACAATTGCGATAAAAACGGGATAATTTGACTCCATGACAATAACCGAGAAGCAGCTCAAACAGATCAGCCGTCTGAAGCAACGAAAATACAGATTGCAGGAGCGGATGTTTCTTGTTGAAGGGGTTCGACCGGTTGATGAGCTTTTAAAATCAAATTACCAGGTCGAACATATCCTGGTCTGCGAAGCTGAGTTGAGCGAGACCGGGCAGAAATTTGTTGAGGAAATTGACGCACGCCTCCTGACGCGTATTCCCACGCGGAAATTTCGAAATCTGAGCACCACCCGTTCATCGCAGGGAGTAGTCGCTATGGCACATTTTCCTTCCGGCAGAAGGGTCGCGCTGGAGAAATTCAAGAACCTGGTGCTGATTGCGCAGGAAATCTCTGATCCATCCAATCTGGGTTCGTTGATCCGCAGTGCAACCGCCTTCAATTGCGGGCTTTTGATCGGTGAGGGAAGCGCCGATATTTATTCAGCCAAAGTGATCGCCTCCTCGGCGGGTATAATCTTCAGATCTCAGGTTGAGCGGACTGATAATCTGGCTGGGAGACTGAGAGATTTCAAATCCGCCGGTTACCATCTCTGGGGTGCGGAGAGCGGAGGAGAGCAACTCGATAAAATCAGGCGGATTCCATCCCGTCTGGCTGTGGTGGTCGGCAATGAAGCCTTTGGAATTGATGGGCAACACCATGCCGTGCTCGACCGTATCATTAGAATACCGATTGTACGGCAGGTCGAGTCGCTATCTGCCCCGGTGGCAGGCGCGATTATGATTTATGAGCTTTCACGCCGGATGAATCTGGTAAAATAGCTTGCGGTTTTTTCGCATTTAGGTAGCTTTAATCTATGAGAATTATGAAAGCAATCAAAGTCGGGTTAATCGTGCTCGGTTTGACACTTCTCGCATCAGCGCAGGTTTCCGCCGAGAAGATCTTTTCTATCTCTGAGAACAGCTTCGAAACAGCCGAGAGGCGGATGGTTATAGCACCGGAGCTGTTCGCAGGTACAACTGAATTTATCTTTGAATCCTCTACGGCACTGCGAGGACGGGTGGAGATCTTTTCCTCCAACCGCGAGGAAATCGAAATTATCTATCACAAAGTGTTGTTCGCCGAAACCCGTCAGCAGGCCGACAGTTTCGCGCAGATAATTTCTCTAAATTACGAGGTCTCTTCCAACAGCCTTGTACTGAATGCTTCCGCCCCCCGCAATGCTCCCTGGCGAAAATCGGCTAATCTCTCGGGGCAGATTGAATGCGAAATTTATATTCCCGAAAACTATACCATCAACGTCGATCTGGCCGGGTATTACCTGAATATCCGCGGTCCGTTTCCAGAGGCGGAAATCGTCGTCAGCTATTGCGATGAGGTCCGGATTTCGCGCATCGAGCTGGGCCTGAAACTCAGTTCCGCCAACAGTTCGATCAACCTCAAGGATATCAACGGTCCAGCCCTGGTCAAAAGTGAGGGTGGTAATATCAGCGCTCGGAATATAGATTCCGGTCTTGGAATCGCATCATTCGAAAACAAAGGCGGGGCGATTTCTGTCATTGGATTTACCGGGGACGAACTTCATTGCGAGGCAGAGGAGGGCAAGATCAACCTGGAAAAAATACGTCTGATAAACAACGCCCGGGCATATATCAGCAACAGCGGAATAAACAGCGATATATATGTCGACGTGGAAGAGATCATCGATTCGCATCTCGAGGTTTTCAACAAGACCGCCGATATACAGTTTCTCCTTCCGAGGGATATCTCCGCCAGTTTCGAGATTTCCACCGATCCCGATGTGGGTGAGATAGAAGTCAACGGCGTTCCCCTGGTGACAGAGGAAGTCGAGTGGGGAAGCCTGATCGCGCATACTCCAGAACATCACTCGACAATCGTGGCCGACACTCGCGGCCGGGGCAAGATCAACCTGCGTCGCAAAGATTTCTGATGTTCTGAGGCTATTGTTTTTGTTGCATCATCTCGATTTCTTTCTATCCTGAAATATCCGACAGCTTTGGCAGGGAGGCCCTATGCGCACGCTGATTATATCTATTTTTCTAGTCTCGATTTTTCTTTTATCTGTGGTTGAACTGGAGGCGGTGCGATATCCGTATCCATATTTTCCTCAGCCGGAACATTCGGTCTCGGCTGTATTCGGTCCACTTTCGATTTTGACCAACCCGGCCGCTCTGGCATTGAATCAGGATATCGAAATGATGTTTCTGCATTCCTTCAACAAAGAAAAATTCGGAGGCGACAACTCGATCATGTTCTCCCGTTCCGGTTTCGGGTTTGCCTGGCAACAATACCGGCTGAATATATCTCCCACTATCAACTCTTACAGCCTGGCTTTTGGAAGCCATATCTCCAATGGTTTTTATTATGGCCTGAGCTACCGTTTTATGAAAACCGATGATGGCAACGCCTACCACAATGATCACTTCTGGGATATCGGTGCGGTCTACCAGCCGAACCGCAGGCTCTCACTCGGCTTCACCGCAAATAATCTTCGCCGTATGGAGTTCGGGGGCAACGAGACCGAAATCGAATACGTGCTTTCAGGCGGTTATCGTCCGTTTCCCGATCGAGTGACGCTGTCTGCAGACTGGCAATGGAGCGAGGGTGAGGCATTTGGTGACGGCTACTTTCGCGGATATCTCTCGGCCAGAATCAAACGCGGATGGGGAGTGTTTGCCTCGGTTGACCAGGACGGTTTTTTTGGAATCGGATTCAGTCTCAAAATTGGAAACCGTCAACTCGGATCTTATCACAGCTTTGACGATGATGCCGAGTACCGTTCCGGCGTGATCTATTCAGGAGTGTCATATCGTCCCTACGGCTGGCTTCTGCCGTTAAAAAAAAACTTTTTGAAGCTGAAGATTTCGGGGAGTTATCCGGAAACTGACCGCAAGAATTATTTCTGGCAACAGCCGACCGCTACTTTCAGTGACCTTGTGAATACACTTGGTCGCGCCCTCGAAGATGACAATATTGACGGTCTCTATCTCGACATCGACAATCCCCGGCTGGGATGGGCGCAGATTCAGGAACTGCGAGCTATCATCGAAAAATTCAGACAAAAGAATAAAATTGTAGTGGCCTATCTCGGCAATCTTTCCGGAAATGGAAGCTATTATTTGGCTTCGGCGGCCGAAAATGTGGCGATGCGTAAAGTCGATGCACTCAACCTGGTGGGGATTCTGGCCGAGGTGACATTTTACAAAAACACTCTCGACAAACTGGGTATCGAAGCAGAACTGCAGAATGCCGGCAAATTCAAGAGCCTGGCGGATATCTACACCCGTGATTCTATTTCCGAACCTCATCGGGAAGCAGTCAATACCCTGCTCGATGATCTCTATGATGTCTTCATCGACGATTTGGCGGAAAATCGGGGATTTACGAGGGATTCGATTCTTGAACTGATCAATTCCGGACCGTTTATCTCTGAGGACGCGCTCGCGGGAGGATTGATCGATACCGTGCTGTATCCGGACCAGATCGACGACTGGCTCGAAAAACAGTTTCAGGGAATGACAGAGGTGGGATTTAGTGAATATGCAAAGCACATACCTTATGATTACGAGTGGGGCCTTCCCGACCAGCTCGCGATTATTCCAATTGAAGGTTCGTTAGTATTGGGCCGCGGAGGCGAGGATTTGATTTTTGGCCGGACTGTGGGCGATGAGGAAATCATTGCTTCGATCCGCTATGCTCGCAGTAACGACCGCATCAAGGCGGTGATCCTGCGCCTCAACACTCCCGGCGGGATGGGGCTGGCGTCGGATCTGATCGTACGAGAATTGAATCTTCTGGCTGAAAAGAAACCGCTGGTTATCTCGATGGGAAACGTTGCGGCTTCAGCCGGGTATCATATCGCCACTGCAGGTGAATATATATTCGCACAGCCTTCAACTATTACCGGCTCGATCGGTGTAGTCTACGGCAAGGTGAATGTCGAGCGGATGCGCGAACAGATCGGACTCACGACTTACCATTTCAAGCGCGGTGAAAATGCCGATTTCTATTCGTCTTCCACTGGATTTTCCGATTCCCAGAAAAAGCATCTGCGCTATCAGCTGGATCGCATGTACGATAATTTCGTGCAGACCGTGGCCGAGAGCCGTAACCTGTCTTTTGATTATGTCGATTCGGTGGCACAGGGAAGGGTCTGGAGCGGATCCAGCGCGATCGATCTGAAGCTGGTGGATCAGTTCGGAGGTTTGAGTGATGCCATAGCCTATACCATAGAACGAGCAGGTCTCGATTCTGATTACTGTCAGATGGTCAGCTTCCCGGTGCGCCCGGCAGAGCTGTTTGATCTGGGTTTCAGCCTGCGGAGTCTGATGAGATATGCATCGAAATTCCTCGCCATCAATTCCGAGCAGGTAGATAGACAATACTCCCCGTTCGACTTACAATTCCTCTATATGCTTCCTTTCAGGCTTAAAATCTATTGAATAGTCTGAAACATTTGCGTATTTTATACGCTTAATATAATGTGGAAAATTTTGAGAGCATTGGGATACTTACATAGGAACTATTCATATTTACAATAACAATATCAAGGAGGCACGATGTTGCGCAGATCCATCCTGTTTATGATTGTCGGGCTGTTGTTTTTAAGCTCACAGCTGATTGCTGACGACAATCCGCTGGGCTGGAAAGTTTCCAAGGACACCCTCGACAATGGTCTTAAAGTGGTTGTACTGGAAGATCATTCCACACCGTCTGTATCAGTTCATGTCTGGTACCATGTCGGTTCCAAGAACGAACGCCCCGGAATTACCGGTATTTCCCACATGGTGGAGCACATGATGTTCAAGGGCACTGATGAAGTCGGTCCGGAAGAACACGCCAGAATCGTCCAGGCCCATGGCGGACTGTCGAACGCTTTCACTCATTATGATATGACTGCTTATCATGAAAGCCTGGGTGCCAAAGACCTGGAACTGGCCCTTAAGCTCGAGGCCGACCGTATGCGCGATCTGGCGATCGATTCGACCGAGCTGGCCTCGGAACTTCAGGTCGTAGCTGAAGAGCGTCGTACCAGAATCGATAATTCGCCTTTTGGCCCGGTCAATGAGCAACTCTTTAATCAAGCTTATAACGCTCATCCGTACAACTGGACCGTGATCGGTTTCATGTCCGATATCCAGGCGTACTCAGTCGATAAACTGCGTCGCTATTACGACACCTATTACAAGCCGAACAATGCGACCCTGGTGGTGGTCGGTGATGTCAAGGCGAAAGACGTTTTCAAGCTGGCGGACAAGCATTTCTCGCCGGTACCGCGCAGTAAGTATCCGGTCTACCGCCCTACTACGGAAGAGCCGGAGCAGATGGGCGAACGTCGTGCCAAAGTGCACAAGATCGCCCAGATCCCGGGTTTCTTTGCCGGCTACAAAGCCTGTGAAGCGGGTCATGAGGACTCATATGCACTCGATATCCTGTCGCGAATCCTTTCCGGCGGTGAGAGTTCACGAGCCTATAAGCGACTTGTCTACGATGAACAGATCTGCCTCGCCGCGGGTGGCGGTATGATGGCGCTCGAAGATCCGGGTATGTTTTTCCTCTATGCGATTATGCAGAGCCCCGACAAAGATACCAAAGATGCCGAGGAGATGCTCTACGAGGAACTGGAGAAATTCAAGACGGAACCATTGACCGAGAGGGAACTGCAAAAAGCCAAAAACCAGATCGAGGCCGAGAAGTGGATGCAACTTCAGTCCAACGAAAACAAGGCGTTCGCGATCGGTTACTATGAAACAATTTTCGATGATTATACTTTGATGTTCGATGAGATCGACAAGTATATGGCAGTGACCGCTGAAGATGTGATGGAAGTTGCCAAGAAGTATTTCGATGAAAGAAAACGAACTGTGGTTACGCTCGTGCCGGA
>WJMC01000010.1 GCA_014728145.1 Candidatus Zixiibacteriota bacterium
CGGTGATGCCAATAGCGATGGCAGTGTGGATGTCTCCGACGCGGTTTACGTGATCAATTACGCTTTCGGTGGCGGTCCGCCACCTGTGCCGGTCTCAATCGCGGATGCCAACTGCGATGGTTCAGTTGATGTATCCGACGCAGTGTACATCATCAATTATGCCTTCGCAGGAGGCAACCCGCCCTGCGATGTCGATAACGATGGAACCCCGGACTGCTAAACAGAGATAAGTAATCATAACAATACCGCCTGATCGATTCAGGCGGTATTTTTTATACAATATTTTCTATTATTTTATAATCAGGATTCACACATTGGCAATTTATTAGCATCTTGTAGCTATAGTTTCTCATTGATAAAACTGAAAGTAGCGATACTAGTTTGTTGAAACTGTTAGAGATCTAAATAAGAAATGGGAGTTATGCATCACTTGCGCTTTTTACGGTGGCTGACAAAATCCCAGAATATATAATCGCCCAAATTGTCAGCTGATGAGAAATAAGCCCGCCCCTTGTTAAGTTCGGTCAGCCTGGCCACAAAATCCTGCAGGTAGGGATCTTTAGTTATCATGAAGGTTGTAATCGGAATCCTCTTTTTTCGGCAGATGATCGCCTCATCGAGGGTACGATTGACGATAACAGGATCGAGGCCGACCGGGTTCTTGTACATACTGCCGTTGCGACGCCGGATCATAGAAGGTTTGCCGTCGGTAATCATGAAAATCTGCTTATTGACATTTTTCTTTTTCAAGAGAATCCTGCGCGCCATCTGCAAACCGGCCTTGGTGTTGGTGTGGTATGGCCCCACGCCGATATAAGGCAAGTCCTTGACCTTGACCTCTTTGGCAAAATCTCCAAACAGCACGATGTTGAGACTGTCTTTGGGATACCTGGTCAGGATCAATTCCGAAAACGCCATCGCCACCTGCTTGGCCGGGGTGATTCGGTCCTCCCCGTATAGAATCATCGAATGCGAAACATCAATCAGCATAACAGTCGCCGCGCTGGTCATCTGTTCGCGGTCGTAAACCTCGAGATCCTTCTCGGCCATATCCATCCCCAGCGAACCGGTACGTCGGATTGTATTGAACAAAGAACTCTGAAAATCGATTTTGTCCATTTCATCACCGAAAATATACTCGCGCTTCTCAGGCAACTGTTCATCGGCGATACCGCCCCCGAGGGGAATCTGGTGTCCTCCCGGACCGGATTGACGGAGTTGCTTGAAAATATGGTCGAATGAATCCTGCCGAAGCTGTCTTTCACCCTTTTTTGTCAGGCTTTTGCGGTCATTTTGGAACTGCACCACCCTGTCATCCGAAAGCTGTTTTTCGAACTTATCCAGGTCGTAATGGGGCGGAAGAACACCCATCTTCTGGAGACGACGCATATACTTGAGCGCCATCTCGGCATCGCCGTTGGTCTGCAACAGCAGGTAGTTGAAGATCGACATCAAATCCCGCATATCCTGCAGGCGACGCATAATGTTGTCATCCCACTCAGAATATATAAATCTCATCTCAACTCCGGAGTATCCGCTGGATCATGTCGGCGTAAACAAACTTGTTGTCGGGGGATTCCTTGGCGATGATATTTCTGCGATGGAGACCTTCCAGTACAAATTCCATGTACAACAGGAGTTCATGATCATCGGATACCTTGTGGTATTTCTCTACGATTTCACGTAATCCGGCAACTTCATTAAGAGATTTGCGGTAATCCGCATAGGACATCTCATCGGAAATTTCCAGCCTGCGCCCTGAAGAGAAGTAATCTATGACTGCCTCATAGGGGCTGTCCTCGGGAAGTTTGGGAGATTTTTCAGCTACCACTGTCTGTCGTTTTTCCACTCGCGGTGGAGGGAAAATTTTATCGAATACAGTCCGAACCGCCTCCCCGATAATTGAAACCGCCACAATGTTGGGGCCTTCCTGCTCACCCTCGTAAACAAGTTCGATCTTGCCCATCACGGCCGGCAGGGCTGCGAACAGGTCTGAAATCCGCGGGAAACGATCCTCGTCACCATTGATTGCCGCACGACGCTCGATATTCGAAAGCAGATTCTCATAGGCGGAGATAGTCATACGCGCTGAGACACCCGAGGTCTGATCGACATATTCACTTTCGCGCGCACGGAAAGCTATCTCCTCGATGATATCCCGGATCAATTCCGGTATCTGAATATCGGTCGATCTCCTGCTCCAGGCTTCCTGGCGGGTGATCTGTTTGGACTCATCGATGGTTTTCGGATAATGAGTGTTGATCTGCGACGATATACGGTCCTTCAGTGGAGTGATTATATTTCCCCGATTGGTATAGTCCTCGGGATTTGCCGTAAACGAAAGCATCATATCGAGTGGTATACGGATCGGAAATCCACGTATCTGCAGATCGTTTTCCTCGAGGATATTCAACAACGCAACCTGGATTCGTGGTTGCAGGTCAGGTAACTCATTGATCGCGAATATTCCCCGGTTTGTACGTGGCACTATTCCCCAGTGGATCACTTCTTCATTGGAGATGTCCAGCTTTTCACGAACTGCCTTGATCGGGTCCAGATCACCGATCAAGTCGGCCACTGTGACGTCGGGCGTGGCCAGTTTCTCGTTGTAGCGCTGGTCGCGGTGGAGCCAGTCGATTTCGAGCTCATCGCCGGCCTTCTCGGCCAACTGACTGTACTTGCTGGAAATCGGCACAAATGGGTCCTCGTTTAGCTGACTGCCCCTGATAATCGGGAGGTACTCATCCAGCAGGTTTTTAAGTTGCCGTAAGATCCTGGTTTTTGCCTGTCCCCTCAGCCCCAAAAGCAATATATCATGCTTTGACAGGATTGCGTTTTCAAGCTGGGGCAGAACCGTGCGATCGTAGCCGATTATGCCCGGAAAACGTTTAATACCCGCCTTTATCTGTTCAATCAGGTTTTCTCGCAGTTCTTCCTTGGTGGAGCGCGGTCGGTATCCCGTTTCTTTCAATTCACCCAGTGTTTTCGCTAATTTCATTCTGTCCTTTCCCTTTTCTCAAGTTACCGTATGTGATAACAAATAAGAATTGAATCGGTTCAAAAGAAAATCCAGGCAAACTTGAACATCCCGATGAGTTAACCGTCTAAAATAATACATCTGCGTATTTTTTCGATGAATCCAAACTGACGGAAAGGAGCGAAACATGCATCTGTTCAATTTAGTTGCGACGGGAATAGCCCTCACACAAGCGATCGCGGTAGTACTAAAACATTTCAACCTGATGATTTAAAAAAAACAGGCCATTCCGTGGACGGCCTGTTTTGCGGTTAATGTATCTTTGCGGTTAATTATCCCGGTCAGACCTGTCAGTATGCCCCTGCTTGTAGATTCCCAGGATATGGCTGATATCACCATCATCATCCCGTACAAACTTCATCTTGAAATAATCTACATCTTCAATAATGAAGGTGTCTTGAGATAACGCTGTCAACTTTTTCTCAGCACGTCCGTCACGGCTGTAAAACAAAGCACCTTCTTTGTAATTGACCTGCCGGGGACCGTAGCTTCCAGCGTAATCCCGGAGAAGTTTCTGGTCGACATCGACAGGATTCAGGCGGGCATCCATTATTTCAATATCCCAGTTTAGCGAGGCCAGCCGGTCCTGATCCTCGATTTTATTTTTAAGTTCCTTTAAAGCTTCCAAATGAGCCACCTCAAGAGCCTGATCGGCAGGGACCTGTATATCAGGTTCTATTCCAGTACCTTCCCAGTTTGTACCCGTGATCGGATTCACGGCTCGTCCGAAAGGAACGCGCACCCCGACTTTCAAGTTAAGAAATCCATGTTCCTCTACCGGGTGAGCGCCACCCCCCGTGGTTTCGCCAATGATTGTGGCTCGCTCGAGATTCTTGAGGTTGTAGGTAAACTCCTCGGCCGCCGAAAATGTGTAAGAACTGGTAAGAATATATAAATCGACATCAGTGAGCCTGGGACCCTCGATATGAGCCTGTGTCCAGAACTGCTTGGTGGTGTCCTCTTTACGGATATAAAAACTGTTCAGGTGTACGGATTCAGCGAAGAAATAACTGCTGATCAGCTGGACCATGGAAGGTGACCCGCCTCCGTTCTCACGCAGATCGATTATGAGCGCATCGACATAGCCCAGAAAATTGAGCGCGGCTACCGCCGTCTGACCGGCATAGCCTGCGTCACTGAAACCATCGAATTTAACATAACCGACATTGCCGGGCAGGATTTCAAGTTTATTCCAGCCGAAGTTTCGCGCCTGGCCGCGCTTTACCATTTGATCCCTTCGCTGTTTCTTAACATCTGCAGGCAACGAGTCGAAATCCATTATGTCCTCGGCCGTCATCATCGGTAAGTGAGCCACGCCCAGGTGGCGGTCATGAGAAATCGAACGCAAATCCTCGGTTAGTTTGGCAGTGAATTCACCTGCATTTTCGATTTCATCGTAGGCACCTTTTTTAAACTGCCCGCGGACATACTTGTCCATCCTAACGGCCACATCGGGAAAGACATAGACATCTTCGATGGTTTTCATCACACTGTCGATGATCTCCAGTTTCGTGGATCCGTCGATTTTCACATCATCGGCCTGCATCATTTTCTGCGCGGCCAGGTTGCCAGTGCCCCCGCAGAAAAACAGCATTAAGCAGACGAGCACTGTGCCTGGCAGTAGACGGAATTTCAACATAATTACACCTCGCTTTTAAGTAGACTTCTGTTTTCAGCATCTTGTACGCAATTTTACGTAAGAGGTTACATAATGCAAGCAATTTATGTAAGTACTTACGTAATATCCCGAAAGATATCGAGGCAAACCGCAGATCTGTAATATTTTCTTGAAACTACCTTACGCGGGACTGGTCGAGCACCTTGCGGACCGCATGGGCGATTGATTTTATTGTCACCGGCTTGCGCAAAAACAGGCTGGCTCCGAGCCTTACAGCCTCATCGACTCTTTCGCTTTCAGCGTAGCCTGAGACTATCACGGCTTTCTGAGGAGATCTGATTTCA
>WJMC01000011.1 GCA_014728145.1 Candidatus Zixiibacteriota bacterium
ATATCCCTGCTTCCACCAAAACAGCTGATGATATTCGGGTAGCGTATATTTTTATACTGTAGGAAAGGAGTTACTGATGACAATCGAAATGTTTGCAACGCGATCGATTAAATCCACTTCCGTGACTGCGATTGTGATTCTTCTGGTGCTGATGACCGCAAACATGGCAACCGCCGAGACGGCCCAGGTGACGCCATCCGATCAGAGACCTGTCTCGACTTTGGCTGATATAAACCAGGCCTTCATCGACATCGCCGAAGAAGTACGCCCGACTGTGGTGATGGTTTCCACCGAACGCATCGTAACCATGCCCCAGGGACACCCGTTTATGCCCTTTGGCGATGACGAATTCTTCGATTTCTTTTTTGGCCCCGATCGTCGTCAACGCCAGCAGCCGGAACGCGAGTTTCGCCAGTACGGGCTCGGTTCAGGGGTCATTGTCGATGAGCAGGGCCATATCCTGACAAACAACCATGTGATCGAAAATGCGGACACGATTTTTGTTCGCACCGATGACGGCACCCGCTATACTGCCGAGGTGATCGGAGCCGATCCGCAGACTGATGTGGCAGTCATCAAAATCGAAGCGGACAATTTGAAGTTTATACAAATCGGCAACAGCGATGATCTCCGGGTGGGCGAATTCGTACTGGCCGTGGGTTCACCGATGAGCCAGAACCTGGCTTCGACAGTCACCCAGGGAATCGTCAGCGCGGTCGGCCGTTCCAATGTCGGCCTGGCCAATTACGAGAATTTCATCCAGACCGACGCCGCCATCAATATGGGCAATTCCGGGGGACCGCTGGTCAACCTAAACGGTGAACTGATCGGTCTTAATACTGCCATATTAAGCCGTTCGGGCGGATTCCAGGGTATCGGATTCGCTGTCCCGTCCAATATGGCGATGCGGATCATGAATTCACTTTTGACCGAGGGCCGGGTCGTGCGCGGATGGCTGGGTGTTTCGATCCAGGATATCACGCAGAATCTGGCCGAGGCGATGAACCTCGAGCGAACCACCGGCGCACTGATCGGCGATGTCCTCGAGGACAGCCCGGCCGACAAGGCGGGATTTGAATCCGGCGATGTGATAATCTCCATGGATAATATTGAAATTCGCAACTCATCGCATCTGCGCAACCAGGTGGCCGCAACCCTGCCGGACACTAAGGTTACCTTCGAGGTCATTCGCGGGGGGCGTACTGTTCAGATCGATGCCGTCCTTGGTGAACGCGATGCCGAGATAGCACAGACCGGCAGTGATTCAAACCTGGAAGACAAACTCGGCTTTGCCTTCGAGACTCTGACCGAGGATCTGGCGGATAAAATCGGGGTCAGCAAAAATCTTTCAGGTGTAGCTGTTCGCGATATCCAGCCGGGCAGTTCCGCTTTCAGGGCCGGACTCCGTGACGGCGACGTCATCCGTGAAGTCGACCGCGGGCAAGTTGACAATGAAAGTGAGTTCATCGAGGCTGTGAAGGATAAAGAAGCCGGAGACAACATCCTCCTGCGGGTCCATCGCCAGGGCAATACAATTTACCTGGCATTTACTTTGTAAAATTCTGCTGTGGTAAATATAAGCACAGTCTGATATCAGGAAATGGTATCATTAAAATAACAGGCAGGCAGTTATCTGACCTGCCTGTTTTTTTGCGGATTTACGATAATCCCCGCATTGGCCAATATTCTCATGGTAAGTCATGAGTAACAGCCACAGCGGTCATAAAAACTACTTTTTCGTCATCTCAGTGCCACAGCAGAGCAGAACGCATTTTTCCTCGGAATCACAGCACTCATCTTTAGCCTGGCCGACATCACGGCATTCTTTGACGACTCTGAGCTCGAGGCCACAGTCCTTACATTCATAGACTTCATCGAGTTTCATATCATGACAGGTAGTCATCTCAACTCCTCTCCTTGTGTTTTTCTACATTATGCTATCTCATTTGTGAGTTACAACAAAAAACTGTTCTATTTTGATCCCATGTCAGTCAGAGCAAATTGAAACGACGAAGCAATTACATACATTGAGATCACCGCGCTTCGCTCGCATTACAGGGATGATATCGTTGTGTCGGATCTTGCAGTACCGCCTTCAGGCGGGATGGCGTGAGCCGGCGCAAAAGTCTTTTGCATCGCACTATACCTCCTCAAGGCAAATTCTTCATTTCAGCCACTGAGAAACGCAGGCATTGTACGGTGCGCAGAAGTCATAATAATAGCGGTTATACCACTTATCCAAAACCTCACTTCCAGACTAATAATTATCTCGGGAACTTTAACCTTGTGAGACAATTTAATATTAGTATTTTTCTAAAACAATATGCAGGTTTACTAATTATGGTCTGCCTGCCGAAAATATAATACAAAAACCGGTTAGTGAATTTATAATTATGGGCAAATTTTCAAAGCTGATTAATGAGATCAGAGAAGATGGTTTCGGGGTGGTCTGGCGCAGGCTGTCATGGCGCCTACCGCGGTCTGTTTTTTATTACAACCATTCAAATCACATTCGGTTTGATTTAAACGATTATCAGCCCAAAGACCTGCCCGATCTCGAAATCCGCATGGCTACCCCGGATGACTACGAGCTGTTTAAAAAAGTAAGGATCACGCATAAAACATTTAAACAGCGTCTTGACCGAGGCGATATGTGCGCCATGGTTGTTGTCGACGGCCTGGTGAGATCTTTTATGTGGGCCACTGAAGGAAACATTTATATTCACAACAGCGGAGCTATACTGGATGTCGGTGAGGACGGATTCTACGCTTACGATGCCTACACTGATCCAGAATTTCGGGGAAAAGGTTTTTTCAAATATTGTGATGAAATTCAAAACAGGCATTACAAGGAAACCGGTAAGCGGTATCATTACGGATCAATCGATAAATTCAACAAGCTGTCCAATATGATCCGCAGGCGGGCCGGTTACAAATATATCGGCGAGACAATTCATTATTTGCTTTTCGGCCTGAGGATCACGTTTTACAAAAACTGGTTTCGCGGCGCTCCAGGTGTAAAGATTTTTGGAAAAAACAGCGTCGCCGATCTCACGACGGTTTGAGGGGGCCTGCATGAATTCCGGTTTGAAAAGCATATTTTCGACGATGCTCCATAAGCTGGGTATCTGGGAAACGCTGATCAGGTCGTACCCCCGACTGTTCAACCGTCCACTGCTTGCGGTTTTCACCTATCATCGCATCACTTCCAACTCGAACGAACCTAAGTATATCATGCCCTACGAACGGGGTCATTCGGTTGAGACATTTGAAAAACAGATCCACTGGCTGTCGAAGTGTTTTGAGTTCATCGATCTGGACAAATTTATCGAAATCACCTACACCCGGAAAACTAAAAACAAAGCCTATGCTCTTCTGACATTCGACGACGGAGATTCTGAATTTGAATCCGCGGCCCTGCCCATTTTGAAAAAATATGATATCCCGGCGGTGATGTTTGTACCGACTCATTTTCTGGATACGGGCAAGATATTCTACAACCTGCGCCTGACAAGCCTGATCGACGATATCGACAACAGCGGTTGGTCCAAGATCGCGGAAACCGAGATGCCTCAGAAAGTCCGGACGGTCATCTAAAGCTATCGAGGGAAATGGTCGACATACAAAAAGGAGCTTCGCCGCAAAATCGGCTTGGTCTTTTTTCGGATGAAAGAAACGGAAGTGGAACAGATCATCGATCGCTGGGAGGAGCTGACCGGTCATGAATACTCGCTCG
>WJMC01000012.1 GCA_014728145.1 Candidatus Zixiibacteriota bacterium
ACATATTCTGTCTCAGAGCGCAAAAACAAGGTCAAGTTCGACCTGTTCGGCAAGCCTCTTGACGGGGATCCGAATTTATCCGGGTATCTGGATTCACTGCCGAAGTTTCTCAAAGCGGAGGATTTCCGCCGGGTTGTGAATAGAATGAATCATGCAGTTTCCAATAAACGACGAATAATCTTCATGATCGGAGCGCATACCCTCAAAGTCGGGCTCAGCCCGCTTTTCATTGATTTTATAAAGCATTACGGGCGACTGCATTTCGCCGGCAACGGGGCTGTTTCGATTCATGATCTGGAAATCGCTTTTTTCGGAGCAACCTCAGAGGATGTGCTCGATAATCTTCAGGACGGCAGTTTCGGTACTGTCCGGGAAACCTCGGAAATCTATTCCAACGTGCTCAGAAACGCGGTCGAAAACGATATCGGCCTGGGACAGAGCCTGGGGGAGATTATCGAATCGGAGGATGCCCCGTACAAAGAGTATTCACTGGCCTATAACTGCTTAAAAAACGATGTCCCGCTCACTATCCATTCCGCGATTGGGACTGATATCATCAATCAGCATCCCGATTTCGATGGTTCCGCCTGTGGACAGGCTTCCTTCAACGATTTCAAGATATTCGTCAATTCCGTCCGGGAGACATCGGAGGGAGGGGTTACGCTCAATATCGGCTCGGCTGTTATAATGCCGGAGGTATTTCTAAAGGCTGTCGCTGTCTGCCGAAATCTCGACCGGCAGTTTGGCGGATTTACCACTGCTAATTTCGATATGATAAACCATTACCGCCCAGCGGTCAATGTCGTAAACCGGCCGGCCACGCTGGATTCCGAGGGCTATAATATCATCGGACATCACGAAATCATGATCCCACTGCTTCTGGCATGTGTCAAATCCACGCAACGGGAGTAATCGGGGCTTCTTCAAAACGTAATCCTTTGACATGAATTCTCATTTTATCTATATTATTCCAATGTTTTATGATTATCATGGGCGAATATGAAGTCAAACTGAAATCTATCACGGATTCGATAAAGCGAAAGGCAGAAAGTCATGGCAAAACTGGTTGAAGTTATACCCAATTTTTCAGAGGGGAGACGACCTGAAATATTACAGCAGATTCTCGATGAAATCACCTCGGTCGAGGGTGTCACACTTCTGGACAAGGAGATGGATGCCGACCATAACCGGGCGGTTGTGACTTTTGTGGGAGGTCCGGAACAGGCTGTCGAGGCCGCCTTCAGGGCGATCAAAAAAGCCTCCGAAGTGATCGATATGACCACTCATTCCGGGGAACACCCGCGTATGGGTGCCACAGATGTGTGCCCCTTTGTGCCGATCTCCGAAATCTCCACCGAGGAAGCGATCGCATTGGCCAAACAGCTCGGAGAGAGAGTCGGAAACGAGTTGCAGATACCGATTTACCTCTATGAAGACGCCGCCTCCTGTCCTGAGAGGGTAAACCTGGCTGATGTCCGTCGTGGAGAATACGAAGGGATCCGCGATTCAATCGAGACAGATCCCGACCGCAAGCCGGATTACGGCCCGTCTAAAATGAATTTGAAAGCGGGTGCCACCGCAGTCGGTGTGCGTTTTCCGCTGGTAGCTTTCAATGCTTACCTGAATACTTCCGATGTCAAAGTCGCGAAAAAGGTTGCCAAGGCAATACGCTCCCGTTCAGGCGGATACATGTACTGCAAAGCGCTCGGCTTCGAAATCAAGGACCGCAACCAGGCCCAGGTTTCTATGAACCTCGTAAACTACCTGCGGACACCGATATACAGAGTTTTCAACTCCATACAATCAGAGGCTGAACGCTGGGGCACTTCGGTCTATTCGACCGAGATTGTCGGTTTGGTGCCAAACCAGGCCCTGATCAATAGCGCCAAGCATTTCCTCCGTCTCGAAAAATTTACCAAGGACCAGATCCTGGAGGAAAAACTGGCCCAGTCGCAGGAGCAGGCCGCAACAGAGCGGGGCATGAAAAATTTCATCGAAAATGTCGCATCCAAGTCTCCCGCACCCGGGGGCGGATCGGTTTCGGCCTGTATCGGATCACTGGCGGCTTCGCTGGCTGGAATGGTCTGCCGCCTGACGGTCGGTAAAAAGAAATATGCCGAGGTGAAAGATGAACTGAGCGATGTCATGATTAAAGCTGATGAACTGAAAGAAGCTTTGTACGAACTTGTGGCCAGGGATTCGAAAGCTTTCGACGAGGTCATGGCCGCCTTCAAACTGCCCAAAGAAACCGAAGATCAACAAAAGGAACGGGATCAGGCGATCCAGAAAGCCACAATCGGCGCTACCCGAGTACCGCTCGAAGTGATGGAAAAATCCTGCGAAGCGATCAAACTTGCTCAAATCGTAGCGGAAAAAGGCAATGTCAACTCGCTCTCCGACGCCGGAGTGGCCGCTATTTCCGGACGGACTGCTGTAATCGGTGCTTATATGAACGTCAAAATCAACTTGCCGGGTATCGAAGATGCCGGAACAAAACAGGAGATCTCCGACAAGGCGGAACAGATTCGCGCCCGCGCTGTTGAATTAGCTGATAAAATCGAAACCGATGTAATCAGCAGGCTGTAAACATGAACCAGGTTGACCTGCACGTTCACACAAATTGTTCCGACGGTCTGTTGTGGCCTGAGGCTGTAGTCGATTACTGCATGAAGCACGGTGTAAGGGTACTATCCATAACCGATCATGATACAGTAGAAGCGTATCATGTGCTCAAGGGCAAGATCGGGGATAAAGACCTGAAACTTGTCCCGGGCGTCGAGCTTTCAACCTCCATGAAGGGAGCGGATTTTCATATACTCGGGTACTTGCTTGACATCGAAAACCCCGAATTTGTCAACAGAATCGAGAATTTCCGGGTCGAGCGGATGAAGCGCGGTGAAAAAATTGTGGAAAAACTGAACGAACTCGGGATCGACCTGTCCATTGATACTGTAAAAAAGATAGCGGGTAATTCTGTTATGGGCAGGCCACATGTGGCTGATGCCCTGGTAAAGGAAGAATATGTTCTCACCCTGGATGAAGCATTCGCGCGTTTTCTCGGCTACCATGCCCCAGCTTACGTGCCCAAAAAATACCTCACTCCGAAAGAGGCGATCAAACTCATTCACGACGCCGGTGGAGTTGCGGTCTGGGCTCATCCCGGGCCGGTCGGCAAGGATGAGTTTTTGCCGACATTTATCGAATTGGGCCTGGATGGCCTGGAAGCTTATCACCCGCTCCACTCACCCGCAACAGCCCGCCACTATGTCGACCTGGCCAAACGCAACAACCTCATCTATACCGGCGGATCAGACTGCCACGCGCGAAAGGAGAGAATTTTAATCGGATCGCAAAAAGTTCCGTATAAATCTTATAAGATGTTGTTACAGGCAAAAGAAAAACTGGCTCAAAAGGAGAAATCGTGATTTCAAAATGTTTACTCATCTTAACTATGGTTCTTTTTGTCGTTTCTTTACCATTCGCGCATGCAGAGCAGTTAACGCCTGAAGAAAACGAAGTTTTATATCAGAAAATTATGGCCCTTTCCGGGCAGTCAAGTTTATCACTGGCCGACCTTGAGCCTGAGGAGAGAATTGTAAAATCCGCGACGCCGTATATTCTCAATCTATCGCGTCAGGTACGCAATGCATCTCCCAAGGTGCAACAGGCCTGGGCATCATTGCTCCAGAGTCGATACGATTCCGAGGCCCCTGACACACTGGGTTCGCCGGACGGCAACTTCCTTATCCACTATGCCAAAGAGGGACCTCATGCCGCCCGGGTCGATGAAAACCTGGGGGTTGATCCGGTTACAGGCCGGCCGCTTATAGTCGACAGCACTGCAGAAATCTTCGATTCATCCTGGAGCGTTATAATAGGCGAGCTCGGTTTTAAGCAACCTCCCTCGGACAGCTTTTATGCTTCCGGAGGCGACAGGCGCTTCGACGTATACATGGTCGACCTGGGAACTATCGATCCGATTTTCGTCGATGCCTACGGGCTGACCTACCGCGATTCGATTTTTGCTCCGGATTTCCAGTATGCCACCAGCTTCATGCTGATCGACAACGATTACGATGACTCCGAATTCAGCCTTTACAAAGACAAACCACTGGACGCTATCAGGGTAACCGCCGCGCATGAGTTTTTTCATGCCGTGCAGTTTGGATATGATGCTCTCGAGCCCGATTACGTGAGAGGCATCGAGCGCCATCACTGGCTGGAGATGTCTTCGGTGTGGATGGAAGACCAGGTCTTCGATGATGTCAACGACTACTATTATTACACACCTTCATTATTGAGCTATATCAATCTTTCTCTCCAGGCTCATTATCCCGGTCTTCACCAGTACGGTGCCGGCTTGTGGCCTCATTATCTATCACAGACATTTGGTCAAGATATTGTGCGCCGGATATGGGAACTGTGTGAAGCAACTCCCGGAGCGAATGTATTTCAAAATGGATTTCAGGATGCTATCGATGAGTTTTCTGCGGGCGAATACACTTTCCAGGAAGCTCTTTCGGAGTTCTTTGTCTGGTGTTATTTCACCGGTGAACGGGCGCGCCCCGGATTCGGCTTCACAGAGGCCGCCAATTTCCGCGATGTCAACGGCGATTTGGTGCAGGTGCCCGATTCAATCAAGCAGGGATCATTTTACGCCCACCGCATTCTTAACCTCGATCAGTTCCCGGTGCAGTTTAACGATCCCGCTTTCAAGGATTTCCCCGATTCCCACGGGGGACTGTACGTCCGTTTCTCCGGGCTCGAGAAGCTCGATTCCACTCTGACAATTGGCTTTTCCGGTGATGATACCGATGTTATCCAGAACCGTACCTTCGATGTCATCTGGAATAACCGCATAATCGCGTACAATCCGCATATTCCCAGCGAACCGATCTATATCGATACTGCCATCTACCCGAATAGTTTTGACCTGACTGTAAGCCGTGATATAATCGACAATTACGACGAAGTAATTCTGGTTACATCACCTTTTATTGACCTCCCGAAAAATTATGATATCGGGCATTTCCTGCAATTCTCATTGAATGTCTCAGACAGTTCCGAACCGATCAGCCAGGTTGAGATTTCCGACGCGTTCCCGAATCCGATGGTGATGTCGGAGAGCGACGATCCACAGGTCCTGTTCAAGGTCCTGCAACCGGAACCGGACCCGATCAAAGTCATGGTTTACACACTAGCCGGCGAGTTAGTCTTTGAACTGGAAAAGGAAACCAATAAATCGCTCGAGTATATCGGCTGGAATGGGCAGAACATGGATGGTGAGACTGTCGCATCGGGAATGTATATAGTCTATATCACCGCCGGTGAAACCGACAAGGTTGCCAAAGTAGCTATTATCGAATGAACTCGACAGCGGTCAGGGCCCTGGTCATAAGCGCGCTATTGGCCGGTTTGGCCTATGTCTCGAATTTTATGATGCTGGTGATACCGAACGTGTCACTGGCATTCTTTGTTGTATTTTTAGCCGGTTACTCGCTCGGTTTGGGATGGGGACTGATCACGGGCTCAATCAGTTTCTTTTTGATCTCGTATTTCAGCCCATTCGGGATGGCGCTTTTTCCTCTTTTAGGCGTGCAGATTATCTGCGGAGCCATATGCGGAGCGTTTGGTTCAATTGCTTACAAGGCTTACCGCGTACGGCTCAAAGATCCAATTACGTATTTAATCTATGCTCTCTGGGGCGGAGTGGTCACCACAATCTATATGGGTGGGGTGTCGGTGGCCGATGCTTACCTGTTCGGGCCATTTAAGGAGCGATTAACTATCAGTCTCGGTTTTTCAATACTGACAATCGTTTCCAATCTGATTATCTTTCCTCTTCTGGTTCCGGTTCTGATGACCGTACGCGAGAGGATCGATGTGAGATGAGATTTAAAACTTATGGCAGAAAAACCCCGTTGTGTTTCGTTACTGCGATCTGCCTGCTTCTGCCGTTTAGCGGACTTCTGGCTCAGGATGAGCAGGATGAAATCGACACTTCGTTTTTATTTGGCGATACGCTGGATGTCGGCGGTACTGATTCTGTTTTCGGCGATACAGTCTTTTACCAGCACTACAATTCTTTCAATCAGGATTCGTTGTCCTATTTAAAAAAAACATCGATCGACTACGATGCCACAGGCAGGAAGATAGCCTGTGGTCCGGCAGATTTGCTGAAATCCAGTCCGGAATTCGAAATGGCCGAAGCCGGGCCTTTCGGTCATACTCGCTATCAGACTTTTTATGGTTTACCGCTCGAGGAGATTCGGCTGGGCGATTTCCACTTCGATTATTCGACCTTCGGGTTACCTGCTAATAGCCTTATAGATACCCGACTGCTGTCTTTATCGAATGCCGACAGGATCATTTATGACCGCATGACTTCTGCTGACAATTTCAATTCGATCTATTTTGAGAGGATGCCCGCGCCTGACTCGAACGCCTTTTCATCCGCCATGATGCAGAAGGGCGACTACGGCTTCTCGAACACACAGGTGCGATTTGCCACACCTTTAGGGTACCGTGCCAACCTTGGATTGGCGGTGGGCAACAAACAGTCCGATGGTTACCTGGCGGACTGGCAAAAGGAGGCCGAAAGCTATCGCATCTACGGCAACTACCAGCTGAACGACAATTACCAGCTTCAAAGCGATCTGCTGTTCTCTTCGATCAGCGATCAGCATCGTTTTTTAACCGGTTACAACGGCTACCAGGGTAATTCGGAAATCGACTGGTTCGGCTACTCGCTCGCTCTGGCATCATCCGATTCAGCCCGCTATCTGCGACGAAGCGCATTTGTATACCAGGAATTTTCTGAGACGATACGGGGCTTTCATGACAAATTCTCCCGGGAACAGAAAACTTTCCGGCTGATACTTGAAAATGATTTCACTTTGGGAGAATTTAGAACAATATACCAGGTCGAACCATATTATTGTCAGGTTAAATTCGATTCAGACTATGACTTTCCCGGTCTGAGAATGTTTAGTCAGTCACATCTGCGGTTGTCTGAGTCTTTTACGACCGCACTCTCGCTTTCGACAGGTTTCGACAAACACCGAGACACGCGTCTGTCCGTAACACTCGGCAACCGACTCAAACTTGCAGACAGCTTACAATTGAATGCGCAAGTATTCAGAATAAGCCGTGGAGCCGATGAAAACGAGTTGTTTTCGGCCACCCCGCTCCTTCAGTTCACTAATGAAGATGGTCTCAGTCTCGATTATATCCAGAGTGGCAGTGATGACCTGCCTCTTACAGTATACCAGGGTATCGGCGGATCACTTGACTTTGAACGAGAGCAATTCGGTTTCAGCCTGTTTGCAAAATATGCCCAAATCGAAGATTTTATCTACTGGACCGATATCGATCCTTCCAGCGAACTGGCCTTGATCACACCGCAGACTTCGGACCTGAAGTGGCTCAATATCGGTTCAGCCCTGAAATGGAAACTGCCGTACAGCTTCGAGCTGAGTGGCAGTTACAGTTATAATTACCTGGAGGACGAAGCTGAGACGCGCAGTTTCTCGCTGGTGCCTCGACACAACCTGTATGGCTCTTTGTCCAGGCATTTGTATATTGCAAAGCTGAATTTGTATGTAGACCTGCTTTTAGAAACTGAATACCATTCGACTAACTATAAATCCATCTACAATCCGGAGGAACTCGGACGTTACGCAATCGCCAATTTCCAAATCCATTTCAATATCAAGTCATTTACGCTGTTTTACAGCATGGACAATATATTCAGCAATCGCTATCGTACATTTTACGACTATGATAACGTTCGGGCGGTCTGGTGGGGATTCCGCTGGAATTTCATAAACTGAGGAGGCTCTATGATCACCCGTGAAGAAGCCTACGAACTGGTAACGAAGAAAGTCAAACAGAAAAACCTGGTTAAACATATCCTCGCTGTCGAAGCGGTCATGCGTAAACTGGCCGAACACCTTGATGAAGATCCAGACTACTGGGGATTGACCGGTTTATTGCACGATCTGGATTATTCTGAAACCGTGGATGAACCGGAAAAGCACAGCTACGTGACAGCGAATTGGCTCAAGGATTACGAAATGCCCGAGGATATGATGCATGCCATCCACGCCCACCCGGGGCATATCCCCTGCGAATCTAAGCTCGACTGGGCGCTCTACTGCTCAGATCCGGTTACCGGGCTGATAGTGGCCGGGGTGCTGATGCACCCTTCGAAAAAACTGGCCCATGTCGATGTCGGCTACATGCTGAGGCGTTTTAAAGAAAAGCGTTTCGCCGCCGGAGCCGACCGCGAGGCGATTCAAAAATGTGAGATGCTGGGATTGTCGCTCGAAGAATATATGGGTATCGCTATTGAGGGTATGCGTTCGATTTCCGACGATTTAGGATTTTAAAAGGGGAGTAGCGCATGACCACCCCGCGCCAGGAGAAGCTCTCGGTTTTTGGCTGGATATCCTACGATTTCGCCAACACGATCTTTTCCATGAACATTATCACCTTTTTTTTTCCGCTGTGGTTGATCGATGACCTCGGTTGTCCGGATATCTACTATTCGATCGTCTATTCAGCCTCGATGATAATGGTAGCGCTATTGATTCCGTTTTATGGCCAGTCTTCGGACCTGAGCCAGAACAAGAAGAGCTACCTGATACGCTTCAGCCTGGTGGCGATGGCCTGCACTGCGCTGATCGGCCTAAACGCTTACCTGGTCGAAGACCGCATGCTGAAGATCGTTCTGGCGCTTCTTTTTATTGGTCTGGCAAATTTCTTTTACGAGGGCGGGTTGGCTTTTTATAACGCTCTGTTGCGCTCGGTATCTTCTCGTGAAAATGTCGGTTCTACTTCCGGATGGGGTGTCGGTCTCGGCTATGTCGGCGGAATAGTCGGTCTGCTTCTGGTCTTTCCGATCGTCAAAGGTTACCTTCCGGGGATACCGCAGGGGAGGCATTCGGCCTTTATCCCGACCGCGATATTGTTTTTCCTGGCATCGATTCCAGCCTTTCTGCTGATCAGGGAGAAGACTTTTGCCAAAATCGAACAGCAGAGAATACAATTCACGCGTGCCTTTCAAAGCCTGTGGGACAACCTCAGGCAGGCCCGCAAGCACAGAGGCGCATTTCGTTTTCTCCTGTCCAACTACTTTTTCGAGGATGCGGTGGTGACGGTAATAATCTTTATGGCTGTCTATGCCGAGAAAGTGCTCGGTTTTACCGACAGGGTCAAGATCGAGCTGTTCGTGGTGGCAACCTCGGCGGCCGCTGTCGGGTCGGTCGTTTCCGGCAGACTCTCGGACTGGCTGGGTCCCAAAAAGACTTTCACAATCGTGATAATCGGCTGGATCTCGGTCTTGACTGTTTTCAGTATCACCACCTACAAACCACTTTTCTGGGTATTGGCCTGTCTGGTCGGTATCTTTCTGGGCTCGACCTGGACAGTCGCCCGTCCACTTTTAAACAGCCTGGTACCTGATGAGAAACTGGGACTCTTTTACGGCTTATACGCGCTCTCCGGCAGAACCGCCGCCGTGATCGGGCCTCTTCTGTGGGGAGCCGTGGTTACTTTTTTTACAGCATCAAATCCGGCAACAAAACTGGTCATCGAACTGCTGGAAAAACTGGGTACGAACATCGGCCCGGATGTTCTTCCGACTATACAATATCGACTGGCGGTCGTATCGCTGGCGTTATTGATGATTATCGGGCTCTTAATCTTCATAAAAGTGCCCGATAAACACCCGCGCAAAGCTTAAAGCCATGTATCATATTTATCTATTAATTGTTTATGAATCATAGCATTAGACAGCGGGGCAAAAGAACATGAAAACATCTAAAGGGCTTTTATCAAACAAATTTATATTGACAAGCCATCGTATGACTTATAAATTTGCGGCTTAGTTATTTGGATAACTTGTCGGCACGGGTAAGAGGTTAGGGAATGATCGAAGTATATTACCCAATCATTGCAATGGCAGCTCTGGCACTGATCGCCGGGGGCGCTTTGATGTTTTTGTCATACCTGTTCGGCAAGCGTACCGACAACCCGGCTAAAAACTCTCCTTATGAGTCCGGTATCGAACCGGTCGGATCGACAAAGGAGAGATTCCCGGTCAAATTCTATCTCGTAGCACTGCTGTTTATCCTGTTCGATATCGAAGTGGTCTTTCTGTATCCATGGGCTGTGATCTTCAAGTGGGGCGGTGTTTTTCTGTTCATCGAGATGCTCGTGTTTATCGCGATACTGTTGATCGGGTACTTTTACATCATCAAGAAAGGTGCGCTGAAATGGGAATAGAGGAAAGAGTACCCGACGGGATTATACTGACTACGCTCGAGAAAGTAGTCGGGTGGGCAAGGAAATCGTCCATGTGGCCGTTCGGTTTCGGGCTGGCCTGTTGCGCGATTGAAATGATGTCGACATTTATGGCGCATTTCGACCTGGCGCGTTACGGGATGGAGGTGATGAGGCCCTCACCCCGGCAGGCAGACCTGATGATCGTGGCCGGCAGGGTCTCCAATAAGATGGCACCGGTGGTTAAAAGGCTTTATGATCAGATGCCTAATCCGAAATGGGTCATTTCCATGGGGGCCTGCGCGTCATGTGGCGGAGTGTTCAACAACTACGCTATCCTGCAGGGTGTCGACAGGGTCATACCGGTAGATATGTATGTGCCCGGATGTCCGCCCCGCCCGCAACAGTTGATCGACGGGATTCTGAAGCTCCATGATAAAGTCCAGAATGAGAAACTTAAATCTCAGAAAGAAACACAGAAAAGCTGACAACAACGGGGCCTTATATTTTTATCAGGATTTGTGAAAAAAATTACAAGTTATGAGCATTAACAGGGAAGCAGAAAAGTTCGTCGAGGAAAACTTCTCGGCAGATATCCTCGAAAAAAGCGATTTTCGTGATGAGTTGACTTTTATAGTCAAAGAAGACCGGATTGTGGATATCCTCAAGTTCATGAAGGAAGATGAGAAATTCGCCTACAATTTCCTGACTGACCTGACGGCCACAGACTGGCCCGAGCGGGATAAACGTCATGAGCTCGCTTATATGTTGTTTTCATTTAAGGATAATACGAGGATTCGTTTTAAGATCAGGGTCAAAGAGGGGCACAAAATTCAGACCGCGACAGTGCTGTGGGAATCGGCCAACTGGATGGAACGCGAAGTTTTCGATTTGTTCGGAGTGATCTTTGAAGGTCATCCTGACCTGACCAAGATCCTGACTGCTGACGATCTCGAGGGACATCCGCTTCAGAAAGATTACTCATTGACCTATGAGATACCGCATTTTTCGCACAACAAGGATCTTCCGCCGGAGGTAATATAGCTTGAAGACCAAGACCATGACATTGAACATGGGCCCTCAGCATCCGGCCACGCATGGTGTACTGCGGGTGGTTCTGGAACTCGACGGCGAAATCGTTGTCAAGGCCTACCCGGTCATCGGCTATCTCCATACCGGTATCGAGAAAACCGCCGAAGCCAAGCATTATCACAAGGTCGTACCGCTGACCGACAGGATGGATTACCTCGCTCCGATGTCAAATAACCTTGGTTACTGCCTGGCGGTGGAAAAGCTTCTGGATTGTGAAATCCCGCCCAAAGCGCAGTGGGCCAGGGTTTGTCTGGCGGAATTGACACGTATCAATTCGCACCTCGTCTGGCTGGGAACTCACGCTCTGGATATCGGAGCGATGAGTATGGCGCTCTACGCGTTCCGTGAACGCGAGCATATTCTCGGAATATACGAGCTCGTCTCCGGACAAAGAATGATGTCGTCGTATTTCCGAATAGGCGGATTGATGAAGGATCTGCCGAAAAACTTCAACGAGGAAGTCCAGAAGGTGATTGACCTGATTCCCTCACGGATCCGGGAATACGAAGACCTGCTGACCGAAAACCGCATTTTCCGCAACCGGACTATTGGAGTCGGCAAACTCACCAAAGAAGATGCGATGACTTACAGTTTGACAGGCCCGATGATCCGAGGATGCGGGATTCCCTACGATCTGCGCAAAGCGATACCATATAGTTCATACGATAAATTTGATTTCGAGATTCCTACACGCGAGGAAGGTGATGTCTTCGCGAGGTACCAGGTCCGGGTGGAGGAGATGTATCAATCGCTCCGTATCACCCAGCAGGCGATTGATGGCATGCCGGAGGGTGATTTTCGGGCCAACGTACCCGGTGTTGTGCTTCCACCGAAAGATAAAGTCTTGACTGAAATGGAAGCGCTGATCTTCCATTTCAAAATCATCACCGAAGGATTCCATCCGCCGGAGGGAGAAGTTTACGTCGGGATAGAATCGCCCAAGGGCGAGATCGGATACTATATAGTATCCGACGGATCTCCGAATCCCTACCGGATGAGAGTTCGTCCGCCCAGCTTTATCAATCTGGCGGCTCTGCCAAAGATGTGCGAGGGCGGTTACGTGGCCGATGTTATCGCCAACATCGGATCTGTCGATATCGTTTTGGGAGAGGTGGATCGCTGATGATCTTGAGTGATGATTCAGTTGACGCGATAAAAAAGACTACCGCGCGGTATCCTCACAGGAAATCGGCAATATTGCCGGGTCTGACGATCGCGTACCGCCAGGTCGGTCATCTCAACGAAGACCTCTATGGAGAAGTGGCCGAAGTCATCGGTGTCTCCAAAAACGAGGTTGCCTCGGCCGCGACTTTTTATACCATGTTCCCCAAGCAGAAAGTCGGCAAATACCTGATCCAGGTGTGTGTGAATATATCCTGCGGCCTGATGGGCGCGGAATCATTGATGGAATACCTTTTAAAAAAGCTCAATGTCAAGCCGGGCGAAATCAGCGAAGACGGTTTGTTTACCGTGGTTCCGGTCGAGTGCCTGGGATCCTGTACAACCGCGCCGATGATGCAGGTCAACCAGGATTTCTATGAAAACCTGACTCCTGAAAAGGTCGATCAGATACTTGAAGATTTGAGGAAGAAAGCGTAGTGGAAAAGAAACTCCTGTTCGCAAATATCGATGATCCCAAACAGCCGGAGATCGACACCTATATCTCCAAGGGCGGTTACGAGAGCTTCAAGAAAGTGATTAAGGAGATGAAGCCCGAGGAGGTCATCGAGGAGGTCAAAAAATCCGGAATCCGCGGTCGTGGCGGTGCCGGTTTCCCGGCCGGCATGAAATGGAGTTTCGTGCCCAAGGATTCACCCAAGCCTAAGTACCTTGTATGTAACGGCGATGAATCAGAACCGGGCACCTGCAAAGACCGTGTTTTGATGGAGCATGATCCTCATCTCGTGGTCGAGGGCATGGCGATTGCCTCCTATGCGATCGGAGCTGGTCATGCATTCATATATATTAGAGGCGAATTTGATTACCCGGCCAGCCAGATGCGCAAAGCTATCGACCAGGCTTATCAGAAAGGTTTCCTGGGTAAAAACATACAGGGCAGTGGCTACGATCTCGAGATGATCGTGCATACCGGCGGCGGAGCATACATATGCGGAGAAGAAACCGCCCTTTTGAATTCACTGGAAGGCAAACCGGGACAGACCCGGATCAGGCCTCCATTTCCGGCGGTCGAAGGACTTTACGCCTGCCCGACTGTGGTCAACAATGTCGAGACTTTGTCAAATATGTCTTTGATCATTAAAAACGGCGGAGAATGGTATTCCAAAATCGGCACAGAAAAATCGACAGGCACAAGAATTTTCTGTCTTTCCGGTCATGTCAAAAACCCCGGTAATTATGAACTCGAACTGGGGACGCCCATGAGCTACCTGATAAATGATTTGGGCGGAGGAATTGTCGACGGTAAAAAGCTCAAAGCAATCATCCCGGGGGGATCATCAACACCGATCCTGACCCCGGATAAAATCGACACAAAGCTGGATTTCGAATCCGTAGTGGAAGCCGGGTCGATGCTCGGTTCCGGCGGCGTAATTGTTATGCATGAAGATACCGACATGGTCTGGGTGGCGAAGGTGCTGGCTCATTTCTATATGCATGAATCCTGCGGTGAATGCACCCCCTGCCGGCAGGGCACCAAGTGGCTCCATGATACTATTACAAGAATCTATAACGGCCATGGTAAAATGGAAGATATCGACATACTGCTGGATCTATGCGACAATATCGAGGGCAAAACCATCTGTCCCTTAGGCGATGCCGCTGTGATTCCGATTCGTTCCACTATTAATTTGTTCCGTAACGAGTATGAACATTATATCAACCACAAAAAGCCGTTGGTTGAAAACAAGTTTATGAGTTTTGTGAATGGCTAAAATCAAGCTGACAATAGACGGCCGAGAAGTCGAAGTCGAACAGGGTAAGACGATCCTCGAGGCGGCACAGGAAAACGGTATCGAGATTCCGGTTTTCTGCTATCACCCCTGCCTCAAGTCGATCGGAGCCTGCCGTATCTGCCTGGTTGAAGTAGAGAAATGGCCCAAACTGCAGGTCTCCTGCGCGACTATGGCTGGAGATGGTATGGTGGTCCATACCAACAATGAACGGGTGGTCAAAGCACGCCAGGGAGTTCTTGAGTTCATCCTGGCCAACCATCCGCTCGACTGCCCCACCTGCGACAAAGGAGGCGAGTGTCCCCTGCAGGACACGACTTTCAAATACGGCCTCGATTTCTCCCGGTTCCAGGAACGCAAACGGCGGTTTATTGCCGATGATGACTCGACTTATGACGATTTGAAAATCGGTCCCGAGATTATCCGCAACCAGAATCGCTGTATCCACTGTTACAGGTGCACCCGGCTCGTCTCCGAAAGGTTTTTCGAAAACGACCTGGGATCCTACCAGAGAGGCGCGTTAACCGAGATTCTTCCGCCTCCGGGAGGTGAGATCCGCAACCTGTATTCCGGTAATGTAGTCGATTACTGTCCTGTCGGAGCCTTGACAAATTCTGACTGGCGTTACAAAATCCGTGTCTGGAAGACAAAACCGGTCCCGACCATCTGCCGCTACTGTTCGGATGGATGTAACCTGAATGCCACTGTCGCCCGCAATAAAATCTGGCGCACGACCGCGCGCCCGAATTTCAGTATCGACGAAGGCCTTCCCTGTGATGTTGGTCGCTACGGCTACCAGTTCGCTAACCATGACGATCGCCTGACCAGCCCGATGATCAAGAAGGGTGGCGAATTGGTTGAATGTTCCTGGGAAGAAGCACTCATGACTATCAGGAACAAACTCGACAAAACGACATCGGACCTTGGCCCGCAGGGAGTAGCTTGCCTGGTGGGGGAGAGCCTTTCCAATGAAGATTATTTCGCAATCGGGCGTTTCTTCCGGTCAGTGATAGGTACGAATTCGGTCGATCACAGGATCTACCGCAAGAAGAAACTGTCGTTTTCGGACGACATCAAAAAGCGTGGTCTGAACCTCAATCGCCTGGATATAGCCGATCTTGAAAAAGCCGACAATTTCTTCATCTTCGGCTCTGACTTGCATTCCGAAAATCCAATCACAGCCCTGCGGGTACTCAAAACCAAGCGTTACAAAAACGCGCGTATAATGATGCTGAATCCGAGGCCGAATCGTCTTAATCGAGCTACTGATTGC
>WJMC01000013.1 GCA_014728145.1 Candidatus Zixiibacteriota bacterium
CCCTGAACCGTTGTGGCCCATTAACGCCACATTCTCACCCGTTTTTATATCCAGGCTGAGGTTTTTTATTATGCGATTTCGGCCCTTGTCCGCGGAGAGCACAGAATAATCTACATCGCGCAAAGCTATCATGGTCGCAATCTAATCAGTTAAACGTGTTATGAAAATGAAAAAGGCGCCTTTGTGGGCGCCTTTCAATAAATCAGAAAGAATACTATTTATTGCCGTTATAACAGACATCACCCAGCTTTGCCGCCATGACTTCGTTGAGTCTTTTAACAGGCGTGGTGTGCGGAGCACTGTTTACAAGCTCAGGATTCTCCTCGATTTCCTTATCGATCTGGATCATAATCTCCGTGAAACGATCGAGAGTCTCAGGAGTTTCAGTCTCGGTCGGCTCGATCATCAGAGCTTCAGAAACAATCAGCGGAAAATAAATCGTGGGCGCGTGCAGGCCGAAATCCAGCAACCGTTTGGCAATCGCCAGCGTTTTGGCTCCCTTCTTCTTCTGCCAGTCGCCGGACAGCACAAACTCGTGCATACAATGACGGTCGTGAATCAGGTGATAAGCGTCTTTCAGCTTCTCCTTGAGGTAATTTGCGTTGATGATGGCTGTTTCGGAAACCCGCCTGAGACCATCATGACCGTTGGATAAAATATATGCGTAAGCCCTTACCATATTCGCAAAATTACCGTAGAAG
Organism: Candidatus Zixiibacteriota bacterium; assembly: GCA_014728145.1. Taxonomy (NCBI): domain Bacteria; kingdom Pseudomonadati; phylum Candidatus Zixiibacteriota; species Candidatus Zixiibacteriota bacterium. Next base: position 702 of record WJMC01000013.1, read on the forward strand.
CTATGCACCCTGCCGATCGAATCCGGCCTGTCGTAATCGAAATAGAAACGATCACCATCCCTGGCCACCATTGGCGTCGGCAAAAACGGGACCAGCCGTTCACTTACCCCGACTGCGCCCGCACCCGGACCTCCGCCTCCATGAGGTGTCGAGAAAGTCTTATGCAGGTTGAAATGAACACAGTCGAAACCCATATCGCCCGGCCGGGAAATTCCCAGAAGAGCGTTCAGATTTGCGCCGTCCATATATAAAAGAGTGTCGTGTTTACGGCAGATTTCGACGATCTTTTCAATCTCGGACTCAAACAAACCCAGTGTATTCGGATTGGTCAACATGATCGCGGCGGTCTTGTCATCGATCACAGTCTCGAGCTCATCGGCGGAGACGATCCCCTCGGCACTCGATTTGATCTGTACCGAACTGTAACCGGCAAATCTTACCGAGGCCGGATTTGTGCCGTGGGCGGAATCCGGTATGATCACGGTTTCTTTAGCATTGCCTTTTTTGTCGTGATACCTGCGGATCATAAGTAATCCGACGAACTCCCCTTGGGCACCGGCGGCCGGCTGAAGGGAAACATGTTTGTACCCGGATACTTCACCGAGATATTCCGCCAGGAAATACATCAATTCAAGCGCACCCTGAATTGTTCTTTCCGGCTGGTATGGATGAATACACGACAATCCCGGGAATCGAGCAACTTTCTCGTTTATTCTCGGATTGTATTTCATAGTGCATGACCCCAGCGGATAAAAGCCCCTGTCGATATTGTGGTTAAGTATCGATAAGCGGGTGAAATGACGCACCACTTCGTTTTCGGAAACCTGCGGAAGATCCGCCTCATCAGCACGCAGATTGTTTTTACCGAGCAGGTCATCCAGGTCAGCCTGGAAACTATGATCTTCAGGTATATAGCTGTTTTTCCGACCTGCGCCGGAAAGCTCAAAAATCGTCGGTTCGCTCATGTCAGATCACTTCTTCTTTTCTTCCTTGATTTTCTCGAGTTGCTTGTCGACCCATTCTATCTGTTCAGAATCTGGAAATTCCTTTTTGAATTTCTTGAAATGCTTCTCAGCGTTCTTCAAATCATCAGCTCTATAATAGGTATAGGGTATCATCAATTTGGAAGTCTCAACCAGGTCGCTTTCCGGAAATTTCTTTTCAAGTTGCGCGTACATTTCCACCGCTTCCTTGGTTTTGTCTTCACGGCGTTTGATGCCGGCCAGAGACATCCAGGCATCGTCAGCCAATCCCAGGCTGTTATCCTTGTCATTTTCGAGCACCATGGAATAGTAGTAATTAGCCTGTTTGAAATCAGAGCGGTAAGTGTAATTCTCGGCTATCTGGTTCAACAGCTCGAGGCTGTCCGGATTCTCAGCCGATTTTTTGAGGAGGTGATCGAGAGTGTTGCGATTGGTCAAAAGATCGACCAGGGCCGGTATGAAATTCTCAGGCGGATAATAACCCACCATACGATCGATCTCACGCCCGTTCGGCCTGGTGACCACAATCGTCGGAAAACCGGCCACACCGTATTTTTCCTGCAATGATTTATTACTGTCTGCATTCACTTTAGTGAAAACCATCGATTTCGAAATTGTCGCGACCATCGGGTCAGTAAACGTAACGCTATCCAAGCGCTTGCACCAGCTTCACCAGTCGGTGTAGAACTCGATCAGCATATAACGGTCCTCTTCGACCGCAAGCGCACGGGCCCTGTCGAAATCAGTCTGCCAGTTGATCGTATCCGGTTCAGCTTCAGCCGAATCCGCGTCCTGAGCGCAGAGACCGGCAACCAGCAGGAACACTACTGCCAGAGTGAGCACAATTAAGTTTTTCATGAGTCCTCCTCTTTCTCACCCACGACCTGTTTTTTTATCTGTTGCGCTTCTTCCCGGTATTCATCGGGAACATAGATGAACGCGTCCTCGCTGGCATGACTAAAAATCCCCGTCATAGTTCCGCCACGCCCCATCAAGCCTCCCCGCAACCGGCACTGGTATGGAATCCCGGCTGACTTGAGCACTTCGCACAGGAAATTCGTGTAAATGCGGGAATAGGATTTATAGAGCAAAAACGGCTCATTGTTATTACTATTTAATTTTTCATGCATCGCTTGCCTGCTTTGCTATCTCTTCCGCCCTGCGAACATATAAATCGAGATCCTCACGTGAACGTTTTTCGGTCACGGCTACCAGAAGTTCGCTGTTGCGATCCGTATAAAAGCGCGCCATCGGCACCCCGGCAAGGATTTTCTCGGACTGCATCTTCTCCATAAAATCACGGGCCTGAACAGGCAGCTTTATTACAAATTCATGGAAGAACGGTTGTTTATAAACCAGATCAATTCCGTCGATCAGCGCCAGTTTTTCCGCGAGATAATGCGCTTTACGGACTGACTGTTTGGCCATCTCGATAAGTCCCGATTTACCAATCAGGCTCAGGTGAATTGTCGCGGCGAGCGCGCACAAGGCCTGGTTGGTACAGATATTTGAAGTCGCCTTTTCGCGACGAATATGCTGTTCGCGGGTCTGCAAAGTCAGGACATAACCTTTTTCACCTTTGACATCTTCGGTACGTGCCGCCAGACGTCCCGGGATCTGGCGCATCAGTTTTTTGCGCGCCGCAAAATAACCGACATACGGCCCCCCGAGGTTGAGGCAGTTGCCAAATACCTGCATCTCGCCCACCGCGATATCCGCCCCGGCCTCACCCGGAGTAGTCAGAAGCGCAAGCGCAACCGGGTTGGAGACTACCACAAACATCGCCTTCTTATCGGCCAGCAGTTTGCCGATAGACTTAATGTCCTCGATCACTCCGTAGAAATTGGGAGACTGCACTACCACACAGGCGACCTGATCGAAATCTATATCGGAAAGTTTGTCGACGGTGATACTGCCATCTTCATTTTCAGGCTCGATAAACTCGACATCGATTCCGCTGGTATAAGTATCGATCACCGCGCGGTAATTCGGATGGAGTCCGGGAGCCAGGCAGACTTTGTTGTTTTTCGTTAATGTCAATGCCATCAGTACAGCTTCCGCTGTCGCCGAAGCGCCGTCGTACATCGAGGCATTGGCGATATCCATGCCGGTCAGACGACAGACAAGCGATTGATATTCATAGATCGTCTGCAACGTCCCCTGCGAGACTTCAGCCTGATATGGTGTGTAGGCGGTCAGGTATTCAGAGCGGGAAATCAGCGCGTCGACCGCCGCCGGGATATAATGATCATAAGCCCCCGCACCCATAAAATTGACCTGATCAGCGCAACTTTCGTTTTTTCCGGCAAGTTTGCGCAGATGTTCGGAGACTTCCAGCTCCGACTTTCCGGCAGGAATATCCAGTTTTCGTTTTAATCGCAGGCTTTCGGGGATTTCAGTAATCAGTTCCTCGAAAGAAGCCACCCCGATCTTGTCAAGCATCTCCCGGCGTTCTTTTTCGGAGCTCGAAACGTATGACATTTAACTTTCAACCATTTCCTTGTAAGCACCCGCGTCCATCAGTTCATCCAGTTCACTCTGATCGGAAAGCTTGACCTTGATCATCCAGCCGTCGCCATAGGGAGAACTGTTGACCAGCGCGGCATCATCTTCCAGCTTCTCGTTAATCTCGACCACTTCGCCCGAGATTGGAACATACAATTCACTAACAGCCTTGACAGCTTCAATTGTTCCAAAAGCCTCGTTTTTCTTGAAGCTCTCGCCGGATTCGGGAAGTTCAACAAAAACCACATCGCCCAGCTCGTTCTGGGCGTAATCGGTGATACCGATCGTGACCGTATCGCCCTCTACTTTGATCCACTCATGTTCCTTGGAATATTTTAACTCCTGTGGGAAATCCATCATTCCTCCTAAATTACTGTATTACTGTATCAGGCTAATGCCATCTGTTCTTCGAGTCTTTCCTTCCAGTTGAATTCTTCTATATATCTTGTAGAATACCTGCCCGACTGGAAGATCGGATCATTGATGACTATTTTGTGAAACGGTATCGTCGTAGCCACACCCTCAATCACGAATTCATCGAGGGCACGATTCATCTTCATGATCGCGTCCTGACGGCTGTGCGAATGAGTGATCAGCTTGGCGATCATTGAATCGTAAAATGGAGGTATCATATACTTGGCGTAGGCGTGAGTATCAACCCGGATACCATGCCCGCCGGGCACATGAAATGAACTGATTTTACCAGGCGAAGGCCGGAATCCGTTTATCGGATCCTCGGCGTTGACCCGGCATTCGATCGTGTGACCTTTGATACGGATATCCTCCTGCTTCAGGTCGAGCTCATCACCCGCCGCGATCAGGATCTGTTTGCGAATAAGGTCGACATCGGTAGCTTCCTCAGTAACCGGATGTTCCACCTGGATACGGGTGTTCATCTCCATGAAATAGAAACTGCCATCCTCATCCAGAAGAAACTCGATCGTACCGGCATTGGCATACCCGGCCGCCTCCGCCCCGCGCACCGCCGCCTGACCCATCTTCTGGCGAATATCCTCGCTCAAAAGTGGTGAGGGCGATTCCTCGATCAGCTTCTGATGACGACGCTGGATAGTGCAGTCGCGCTCACCCAGATGAATCACGTTGCCGTGATGATCGGCCAAAATCTGGATTTCCACATGACGTGGCTGAGTAACGAATTTCTCGATGTAAACATCGGGATTCTTAAATGATGCTTCCGCTTCCATGCGCGCGGTATTGAAGGCGGATTTTAGCTCTTTTTCGCTGTTGACCACCCTCATGCCACGGCCACCACCACCGGCCGAGGCCTTGATAATAACCGGAAACCCGATCTCGACGGCAACTCTTTCGGCCTCTTTCAGATCCCCGATTACACCTTCCGAACCGGGGACTACCGGAACTCCGGCGTCGCGCATCATCCGCTTGGCGGTTGCCTTGTCACCCATCTTGCGCATCGAATCAGCCGAGGGACCGATGAAGGTCAGGTCGCAGGAATGGCAGATTTCAGCGAAATCGGCGTTTTCGGCCAGGAAACCGTAGCCCGGATGAATCGCGTCACAGTTGGTCACCTCCGCGGCCGAAATGATATGCTTGACTTCAAGATATGACAGATTCGACTGAGGCGGGCCGATACAAACTTCCTCGTCGGCGAATCTGACATGCAGGCTGTCACGGTCGGCTTCGGAATAGACCGCCACAGTGCTGATTCCGAGCTCCTTACAGGCCCGGATGATCCTGAGGGCGATTTCGCCCCGATTGGCTATCAAAATCTTCTTAAACATGGCCGAAAAGTATGCATCTGATGACAATTTGGCAAGTCAATTCTCATCAAATTATAATGGAAATCGTGTCTGTTGAGTGTATATTATCAACGGATCATGCTGGTAGCAGGTGCCTTGTATCTGCCGGGGAGATTCAATGTATTGTCAGATCGAGCATAGCGGGTGAGATTGCTTCGTCACTGGGCTTTTCGCAATGACCGGCGACAGAGTAATCGTCATTTCGACCGAGGACACCGGTCTTTATTCGGCGGACGAGCTGAGAAATCTCTAACCGAGATCCTCACGTCGTTCTCGATTTCCAATCGGAACTCCTCAGATGACGATAACAATCGTGCCCGGCAGATGCTCCACATATGCCGGGTAAAGAAAACGCCAACAGAAAGGAAACAAAAATGAACCTCAAACCGTTTGTAACAGATCTGCCGTTTGACCAAACCGATTACTTCGAGATACTGAATAAATCCAATGCCGCCCGGATGATCTCCGGATTCGTGACTTTAAAACCTGGCGAAGAAGTCGGCATCCACAACACCGAGGACTACGAAGAGCTGATTGTGGTACTGGAAGGCTCGGGCGTGGTCGTAACCGAG
>WJMC01000014.1 GCA_014728145.1 Candidatus Zixiibacteriota bacterium
GATAACTGATATGAAAGATCTTCTGCACGAGATCAAAGAAGAACGCCCCCGCGAGGATTACCGCGAACTGCCCTGTCGGGATTTCGACTGGGATTGCCTGGCCACCGATGGAGTGATACCATTTGGCGATTACCGTAGATGTCAGAACTACGCCCCCGAACGCGGTAAATGCCTGTTTGTCTCAACTCGAAATCATTCCAGACCGTAGATATATTCTCGCTTTCGAGAGGCGCACATATATTCCTGGTAGAGGCTCCTTTTCTGGCACAAAGTGTAAAGTCGTGTGCAACCTGAAATTGTCAGGAGCGCAATCCGCTTGCCTGATATTATTGGTCTTCTTTTTCTTCCGGTTTCGGCGAAGTCTTCTCCGATGATGCGGTCGATACTGAAGGTTTCATGTAACCGTCGGAAACCTGGCGGATATTCTTAATATCGTGGTACACCTTCAGACCCAAAATCGTCATCTCAGCCAAAAAGTATGATGCTACCAGCACTATAAAGCCCTGGATTATACCGCCCACCATAAACAGGATTCCGCCTTTGAATCCGCTTCCGCCCAGAAACTCGAGTAATATCCATCCGGCAGGAACCAATGTATGACCGGCAAACCATGAATTAATAAGCAACCCGAGCCCATACAGGACCGATATAGTGGCCGCTATTTCGCCGAATGTCCGCAGGAGTACCGAAAACACCGGTATGACAGTGAAATCCTGATCATACGCTTCCGCATTGAGCACATCGCTGGCCCGGATTACAAGTATCTGAAATATCAAAAAGATAAGTACCAGAAACAGAAGCTGGAACAGGATCAGGCCGATCACCCCGGCGGCGTCCTGCCCGGAAACATAGTTCCAGTAATCGATCCACATCATTGCCCCGCCGATAATCACGGCGATCGAGATAATCCACATCAAAACAAAGATTCCGAACCGCACCGAGCGTCCCTCGCTCAGTGAACTCAGAAGTGGCTTTATAAAAAACAGGTTAGCCATCTTACCTCCTTGTAAGTGACTGTTAAATATTCGGTTTATGTACACAGCCGTGAGGTCCGCTGTAATCAGTATCACAGTTGTTGGAATTTGTCAAGTCTATTCTGACGACACTGCCTGTATGACTCCGGCGGGACTTACATTTTGTAATTGCGATCGTACGAAATATGATTAACTTGTTTGATTATGGCCGATTCACGAATTACAACACCGGGTCGTTTCGAGGGCGAGGAATCTTTCGATGCCAGCCTGAGACCGCAGTCTTTCGAGGATTTCATCGGGCAGGCAAAATTGGTCGACAACCTGAAGGTTTTTATCCAGGCCGCCAAACAGCGCAACGAAGCCCTCGATCATGTGCTCTTATACGGCCCTCCGGGTCTGGGCAAAACTACTCTGGCGCACATAATGGCCAACGAACTGGGAGTCAAGATCAAATCCAGTTCCGGGCCGGTTCTGGAACGGGCCGCCGATCTGGCCGGAATTTTGACCAACCTGAATCTGCGCGAGGTGCTGTTTATCGATGAGATACATCGATTGAACCGGGTTGTCGAAGAATACCTGTATCCGGCCATGGAAGACTTCTCGCTCGAAATCATGCTCGACAAGGGACCCTCGGCGCGAGCGGTACAGCTTCCGCTCAAACATTTTACACTGGTCGGTGCAACTACCCGGGCCGGGCTTCTGACATCGCCTTTGCGCTCCCGCTTTGGCGTAGTCGGACGGCTGGATTATTACGATGTCGACAGCCTGCAGAAGATCGTCAATAGATCGGCTAGTATCCTGAATGTTGAAATCAACGATGAAGGCTCCTACGAAATCGCTCGTCGGGCGCGGGGCACACCCCGTGTCGCCAATCGATTGTTAAGACGTGTACGCGATTTTGCCCAGGTTGCCGGCGATGGCAATATCGACAAGAAATTGGCGGCCGATTCGTTGGCGCGGCTGGAGGTCGACAACCTCGGTCTGGATGAGATGGATAAGCGAATCCTGGAGGTGATCATTCATAAGTTCAGGGGCGGTCCGGTCGGGATCAATACCCTGGCAATCGCGGTCAGCGAGGAGCAGGACACGATCGAGGAAATTTACGAACCGTTTTTGATCCAGGAAGGACTTCTAAATCGTACACCGCGCGGAAGGATCGTGACCGAGCTGGGGTATCGTCATCTGAAGATAAAACCTCACAAAGGTCAATCCGACAAAGATCAGCAAAGGCTGTTTTAGCTCATGAGAATTCTCACTCATATATGTTGCGGACCGTGTTTGGTGTACCCCTATGAAAAACTGATCGAGGAAGGGGAGCATCTGACGGGATTCTGGTATAATCCCAACATCCATCCATTTACAGAATACAAAAACCGTCTCGAAAGCCTCCGCAAGTTCCAGGATATGAAAGACTTCGAGATCATCTACGAGGACCGTTACGAGCTCGAGACGTTTCTGGCCCTGACGATGACAGATTTGCAGGATCGTTGCCGGCACTGCTATCAGATACGCTTGACCGAAACCGCCCGGCGTGCCAAAGCAGAGGGCTTTGAGGCTTTTACCACAACGTTATTGGTATCCCCATACCAGAAGCTGGATTATATCCGCGAAATCGGCGAACGTCTCGAATCGGAAACCGGGGTGAAATATCTCGATCTGGATATAGTCGCAGGCTACCGCGAGGGACGCCGGAAAGCCCGCGATTATGGTCTCTATATGCAGAAATACTGCGGGTGTATATTTTCCGAAAAGGAACGCTATCAAAAGAAAAAGAAGAAATAAAGCAAATGAAGCTGTCCGATTTCGATTACCACCTGCCTGAGTCACAGATCGCAGAATATCCCGCCGAAAGCCGTGAAAAAAGCCGCATGCTGGTTTACAATCGAAGCTCCCATCGGGTTGAGCACCGCCAGTTTGCAGATATCGACGAATATATCAGGCCAGAGGATTTCCTGGTGGTCAACAACACCCGTGTCATGCAGGCCCGGCTTTTCGGCCATAAAAAGGCAACCGGCGGGAAGGTCGAACTGCTTCTTCTTAAGCAGTTCGAGGAAGGTCTCTGGCACAGCCTGGTAAAACCGGGTAGAGGCTTAACAGAGGGAGTCGAAATCGAATTCGAATCCGGCAGTATTACAGCCGCGGTGGCTGCTGTTCATCCCGATGGTTCCCGCACGCTCAGGTTTAAGCCGGCAAACAAGGTTTTCGATCTGATGGATACAGAGGGGCTGATTCCGCTTCCCCCGTACATTCAAAGAGCTCCACAGGAGAATGATTACGAGCGCTATCAGACCGTTTACAGCAGTCAACGTGGCTCGGTAGCGGCTCCCACTGCCGGACTTCATTTTACACCGGAGATATTGGACAAAATCAGGGCCAGGGAAGTGGAAATAGTCGAAATCAATCTCGATATCGGCTGGGGCACCTTTCAGCCGGTACGAGTCGAAGATCCCCGCCGGCATACGATCGAGACCGAAACATACAGGGTTTCGCCGGAGGCGTCGAAAAAAATCTCCGATCTGGGCAAAGCGGGTAAGAATCTGCTGGCTGTGGGGACGACCTCGGTGCGCACGCTGGAGAGCTGGTATCGGCAGACCGATGGTTCTCTTTCGGCTCATTCTGACGAAACAGATCTGTACATTTACCCTCCCTTCGAATTTAAACTTGTTGACAAGCTTCTGACCAATTTCCATCTTCCGAAATCGACCCTGTTGATGTTGGTGGCCGCCTTTGCCGGCCGTGAGGAGATCCTGGAAGTTTACCGTGAAGCGGTAGCTGAAGGCTACAGGTTCTTCAGCTATGGCGATTGTATGTTATTATTATGAAGACCTGCGCGATTGTATACCTGCTTCCGGAACCAGCCGGATCCGGCAATTTCCCGACCGCGTACCGTCCCCTGGGAGGAAAACCGCTTCTGGCACATACCCTGCAGGCTTTCGAGGACTGCCCCTCGATCGATAACGTTGTCCTTGTAAATGAAGCGGAATATATGCTCTTTGCCACCGACAATGTGATCGACCGTTTTGGGCTGACCAAGACCAATAAAGTTACCGCGTGCGCCAAATCTCGATTTCTTACCATCCAGAATGGCCTCAACGCGGTCGAAGCTGATACGGATATCGTCCTCATACACGATGCCCTTCGGCCATTTGTATCTACTCAGCTAATCTCCGATCTGGTCAGCGAGGGCCTGGCTCATGATGCCGTCGCTCCAGGACTTAAGACCTCCGACCCGGTCAAGCGTGCCGAACAGGGCTATATCCTGGCCTCGCTCGATAAGGACCGGATTTTCATCATGCAATCCCCGCAGGCTTTTAAATTCCAGCTTATCAGGGACGCCTACAAAAACGCTGAATCCTCGGAGCATGTCTTCGCCGATGATGTCGCGGTTGTCGAGAACTTCGGCCATAAAGCTCGGGTGATCGAGGGCGAGAGATTCAATCTCAAAATCGATACAGACGAGGATTTCAAGCTGGCAAAAATCCTGCTCGAAAACATAATTTCGCCCGGAGAGTAACGGATGCGAACCGGGACAGGAATCGCTTTTTACAAGTTCGATCCGGACAAACCCCTGTTGCTGGCGGGGGTGACGCTGACGGATTTTACCGGGTTGTCGGGCAACAATGACAGCGATATTTTGTCGCATGTTGTCTGTGATGCGGTATTGGGTGCCGCCGGTCTGGGCGGTATGAGCCAGCAGTTCGATGAAAGCGACAGCAAGTATCGTGACATAAAGTCAATCAAACTACTCGAGCTTGCCAGGATCAAGCTGGAGAAGTTATCGCTGGAAGTGGTCAACCTGGATATCATTCTGGTCGCAAAAGATTTCGATCTGGCAAATTTCAGGACAATGATCACCGTCAACCTTCAGCATGCGCTCCTGCTCGAAAACGGTTCTGTCTCTCTAAAAACCGCTCCCTCGATTTACCCGCTCATTTCATTCAAAATCGACGGTATGGCTGCCCTGGCAACATGTTCTGTTACCGAGGTCTATGAAGATGATGAGGGAAATGGTTTTGATCGGGATGAAGAAAACGGTGAGGATTACTATGAATGATCTTCCGCCTGAAATGCAGAAGTATGTCGAACTGCTTCTGTCTCATGGGGGCGTATGGGTTTATTTTTTGGCCGGCATTGCCATGCTGATCGAGTATGTCTTCCCGATATTCCCCGGTGACGTGGCCATCTTCGCGGCCGGTTTTGTCTCAGGTGACAGTCGATCGAATTTGATAATTGTCCTGATCAGTGCCTATTTCGGTTCTGCGATCGGGTTTACCCTGGTCTACCTGGCCGGAAAACATTACGGGCGCAGGCTGATTGCCAGTGAGAAGATTCGTTACATTAATCGAAGGCTGTTAGAGAGAACCGAGTCCTGGTATAAAAAATACGGCAGTAAACTTCTGATCGTCTCCAAATACCTTCCGGGTATACGGTTTGCGCTCGTATTTTTCTCTGGTGTAGCGGATATGGATTTCAGGAAAGTGTTCGTCTATACCTCGATCTCATGCTTGATCTGGAACAGTATGGTGATCCTTCTGGCTTATTACTTACGGCAGAATATTGGCGAAGTCTATGAAGTTTTAACTACATATTCGAGCGTGGTTTTATATATTCTGATCGGAATTGCGATAATATGGAGCGCGAGATGGTTTTATCTGCGGAGGCGTAAAGCGTGAAAGTTCTGGTTTTAATGGGCGGTGTGTCACTGGAGCGCGATGTCTCCCTGGCTACCGGCAGGGAAGTGGCCGATGCCCTCAAGTCTGTCGGCCATGAAGTCAAGGCTGTCGATACCGCCGCTGGTATCGAACTTCCCGATGATCTCAAGCCTCAAAGGGAAAACCTGATCGGACGCCGTCCACCCGATACGAAACTGATTGCACAACTCGATAAAAAGCAGATGTTGACCATCCTCGATCTGCCTGAGTTGAATTGGGCCGATGTTGTCTTTCTGGCCTTTCACGGTGGATCCGGTGAGAACGGCGAGGTGCAGGCGCTCCTGGATATGGCGGGTGTAAAATATACCGGTTCCGGGTTGTTATCTTCAGCCCTTTCTATGAATAAAGCGCTTTCCAAACGATTGTTCTCTGTCAGTGGAATTAAGACTCCCGGTTATTTACTGATTAGAAAAGGTGCTTTCAGTGAAAACATCTCCCTTCAGATACTGGAACGGTTTTCTCCGCCCGTCATCATAAAACCAAATGACCAGGGCTCTACGGTCGGTCTGACCCTGGTCGAGGACGAGGCTCTTTACGATCAGGCAATCGAGGCGGTCTATGCTGTTTCAGAGGAGATGCTGGTCGAAGAGTATATACCGGGACGCGAGCTTACAGTAGCGGTTTTGGATGATTCACCGCTACCGGTGGTGGAGATACTGCCCAAAGGCAAGCTCTATGATTATGAGTGTAAATACACTTCCGGGATGTGCGAATATGCCTGTCCGGCGGATTTACCGGAATCACTGGCGCAAACGCTTCAGGGGCTTGGGAAGCAGGCTTTCGATCTGTGTCAATGCAGGGGCTACGCCAGAGTCGATTTTCGTCTCGATTTAAAGGGCAGACCATTTTGCCTGGAGGTCAACACCCTGCCCGGAATGACCACAACTTCACTTGTGCCCAAGGCCGCCAAAGCATCGGGGCTTTCGTTTGCTGAACTGCTCGATAAAATAGTCAAACTGGCATTGTAATCTTGAGACATTTCCCGCAAGTCATATTGCTTTTCTGTATGGTCGACTGGCCGGTTTTCATGCGGCGCAAAATGGTCTATGCGCTCGCTGAAGCTGTCAAAAAATACGATTCAATCGTCGTCGCGGTCAACCGACCCCTCTGCCCGTTTACCACATGGCTTCGAAAACCAGCGCGCCTCCATGAATTCTTTGATCCGCCTGGTGTCGAAAAGATAGAAGATAACCTGTACCTGTTTTCTCCAAAATACTTTATAAGCGATATGGTAACCAGACGTCTTGCGGGGCTTAATATCCCCAACTTATATTTTCTGCGTCGATCTTTTGGGTATCTTTCAAGAAAACTGAAAATACGAATATCCTCACCAATTATCTGGCTTCATCATCCGGTACAGGAATACCTTACAGGTCTTTTCCCTATGAGTTTGAATGTCCTGGAAATATATGATAACTTGGTAGATGTTTA